>NZ_JAVDPZ010000024.1:0-68040 GCF_031453995.1 Nitrobacter vulgaris
TAGGGAAAAGCGCGCTTCGCGAGCGGCCTCTGCCGCGCCCAGACTGGCCTGCTTTTACTCCGCCTCCGTGGCTTGGTTTTGCTCCGCCGTTGACATGGGAAACTGCGGCGATCCCTTCGAATGCGAGCGCATGGGCCAGCATCTCGCCGGAGAGGGCATCAATCTCCCATTTTCCTCCGATGCACAGGACCCTGGGCTTTGCCTCCGGACCCAGGGAGGAGGGGTATTCATCTCTTAGATCGTCGAGGAGCGAGTCCATTCCGCTTGTTAGGCGCATGCGGTGCTCGGCGCTTGCGTTCTGGAGGTACGCCTCGCTTGCCAGACGAAGGACCTCAATGCCGATTGCATCGTAGAACGATATGACTGAAGTCTTCTCGATCTCGGTGCTTGCGATCTCGGCAGCTTCGTCGGCGTCATCTGCAATCAGCCGCTGATAGATGCGGGCCGGAACGTCCAGTGCAGGCGTCGAGCCGAGCATGGTGTCGAGGAAGCGCAGTTGTGGCAGATTGCGCCCGAGAACCAGCAGGCAAACGGTGAGGGGGGTGGAGAGGATCAGCCCCACTGGGCCCCAGAGCGCTGTCCACAATATCGTCGCGGCGATCAGAGATATGGCCGACAGGCCGGTGCTGGACCCATAGAGCAGCGGCTCGACGATGTTGTTGCTTATCAACTCGAGGATGACGATCAGCGCAATGGTCCAGAGCAGCATGCTCCAGCCGCTGTCGACGGCAAAGGCGAGCGCGATCGGAAAGATCGCAGCAATCAGCGGGCCGACATAGGGAACGAAGCGCATGACCGCGCCCACGGCGCCCCACAGCAGTGCGCCGGGTACGCCGATGATCCAGAGGCCGGCAGCGAGCGGCACACCGTAACTGACGTTCACGAGCAGCTGCATCAGAAGATATCTGCTGATACGCGCACCGGCCTCCTGAATCGCATCCGTTGAGCGATGGAAGTTCCCTCCGAATAGGCGCAGAAGCCGGTCGCGAAGATCGCCGATATCAAGCAGCGCCAGAATGACGAAGATCAAGACGATGCCGGCGGTAGCCAGGGGCTCCACTGAACGCACAAGCCAGCCAAATGCCTGCTCGAACGGTGTTGGCGGTATGGGAACGATTTCGACGCGCTGCGGGACGGGGCCGCCCGCTGGTTTATCGTCCTTTGACTCCACCTCTTTCTGTAAGCGTTCGACGGTTCTCAGCACGCCGTCCAAAAATCCGGGTGCTTTGAGATTCTCGCGTAGATCTGACAGCTTCGTCAGTATGGTCGATTGATAGGTCGGCAATTCGACCGCCATCGAACGGACCTGGGCGCCGAGAACGACGCCTAGTCCCAGCAGAGCGCACACGACGGTCACTATGACGAGACCCGTCGCAAGCAGTCTGGGGAGGCCTTTTCGGACAAACCAGGTGACCGGCGGGTTCAGTGCAAACGTGATCAGGAAGGCGATCGCGAGCGGTATGAGTATATCGCGGCCGTAGTACAGGCCGGCAAGGAGGATAGTGGCCGTCGCCAGGGCGGCCGCAATTTTCACAATATCCAGTTCGCGAGACGTGACCGGATCCGCACGGACCTGGCTTGGTAAGGGACGTCCTGGGACTGTAGGAAAATCAGGCATTCTGCTCCGCCTCACACCAAAACGCGAACGGACCCAGCAAGTTCCTTCATGCCAATGTCGCGAGCGTGCCTCGTCACGCCGATTTCGCACTGCCCCAGATCAGGGCGCGCTTAAATCCGCTGTGCTACTAACGGCGCCACGAACGCGCAAATACGGTGGAATGAGTGGACGACGATAATGGTTTTCAAGCAACACGACGTAATCATCGAGAGGTGGACGGAAGCTCGCCAAGCTGAACCGGGTCCGTCGGTGTTATTGTTGGCGCGAGAATCGAATGCACTAAGCCGCTCCTATGGGCTATAGAAAGCCCTCCTGAACAGCACGCATGTAACCAAATGACCATCCCATTCGATCCGACTGCCCTCCTTGACATCGCCGACAAACTTGGCCTGCTAGACGGCGTCAAGAAAAAGCTGTTCCGCAATCCGGATGCAGCCACAGACAAGTTGGCGACCGTGCTCGACGAGCTGTCGAAAATCTATTCCACCCTCGAATCCGAGTTGGTCCGCTTCCTCAGCCTGCATTTCGAACCGGCGGGTAATCTGGCGGCCGAGCGGCAGGTCTTACTCACATTGGAAAGCGGTCAGCTCACGGTTCGAATGGGCGAAGCCCGGGGCCACTGTCACAAGATTTACAACATCTACCAGAAGCACCTCGACCGCTGGTTTCACCGGGTGCTGTCGCCACAGGAGGCGGAAACCATGAAGCGGCTCTTCGAAGCGCTGAGCTATGGCGATTCCCAGATGGATCTGGCCATTCACCAACTGGCCGGCTGGTTGGGTACGGCGGCCAGCGAGACGCTCGATCTCATCGATGCAGGCAAGGTAGCCGAGGCCCAGCAGAACATTCGCACTGCTCGCCGAGAGGTGTTGCCCGCACGCCAGGCCATTACCCAGACCCTGGCCCGTCTGGTTGTTCTTCAAGGTGACTTTGTCTCTGCGTCAGGAACCGATTGACGTAGCAACATTCTAGGTCGGTTTGACAAAGTGTCTGATCCAGAGGCGGATGGCTGCGAAGCCGAGATAGCTTCGGCGATTTTGTTATATCCGGTCGCCAGGCGGCGAAGGTGCGCCACCCTTGGCTTGGCGGTCCTCGCCGTTCGAACGAAGCGTCGATCAGGGGAGCTTGTCGAGCACGATCAGCTGCCGCTCCTCACGCCTGCCGGGCGCGCTCTCCAGGCATGCCTCCAGGGCATCCTTGACTTGCTAGCACCTTCCCGTCGGTGCTTCGGGATCGTCGCTGAAGTGCGCGATGTACCTTTTTTCGCCCTGGCTGGATATGTTTTTGGGTCCCCTCGTAAGGAATTTCAGCGTAGGCCTCTTCGTCGATCAGGTTGCCATTTTTATCCAGCAGACCGGTACGCTTAATCGTCGCCCTGGGCCGTGATGTCTGGTCGCGGAGGCGCCAAAGAATAATGAATGTTGTCAAACATCATGAGGTGCGTTCGACTTCAAGTTTCGCCTGCTCGATGCCGGACGTTTCGATCGCATTTAACAATGCCGCCTCATATCTTCCCAGGAACTAACCCCTGGCTGCCGGTTGGATTGGGCTCTCGAGGAATGTCATGTCAAAGAGCGATACATTACGGTACGGCCCTCCGGGAGAGCGCGCGGTGCATCTTTGCGTCGATATGCAGAGAATGTTTGCCGAAGGCACCGAATGGAAGATGCCCTGGCTTGAGCGGGTGTTGCCGAACATCATCGCGATCACGTCCGCTCATCCCGAGAGAACGTTTTTCACCCGATTTATCCCGGCCGAGAAGCCCGGACACGGCGTGGGGATGTGGCGGCATTATTACGAGCGATGGGCCTCAATGACTATCGACCGAATCGGGTCTGACATGGTGGGGCTGGTCCCTGACCTCGCCGCGTTCGTCCCTCCCGGCAGGGTCTTTGACAAGCATGTCTACTCCCCTTGGACCGGAAGCGACCTTCATCAGCAACTGCGCGGTGCTGGAATCGACAGCCTTATCATAACCGGCGGGGAAACGGACGTTTGCGTTCTGTGCACGATGTTGGGAGCGATCGACTGGGGCTTTCGGGTCATCCTCGTACAGGACGCGCTTTGCAGTTCGGCTGATGAAACGCACGACGCGATGATGAATATCTACATGAATCGGTTCGGAGAGCAGGTTGAGACCGTCACGACGGAGACTCTCCTTGAGTGCTGGTAAGGCAAAATCTCTTGAATTCGGGCCCCTCGCATCTCGTGCGGATCCTCCTGCCCCAGGAAACTGGCAGCAAGAACTGGTTCGGCGGTTTTCTCGAAGACTTAGCGGATAAGTTCGGCGGGCCACGAGCTTTCAGCGCCCTTCGGGTTTGGGTTTCTGACTCAGCGGCGGCGGCGAGACCGAGGAAGCATTGCGGTCGTCGAAGTCATGTGGGGCGACCGCACTTCTGGCGGTCCTTGTAGGATAGATTGGCCGGGGAGCTCCCGCGGCGGGCGATTGCCACTCGGGCCAACGAATCACGCAATTCTTGGCGGCTTGTGGCGCTGGTATACAAACGCGCCGAAGGAAATAGCAAGGATGCCTCAGTCGCAAAATCCATCGCGGCGAAGGAACACCTTGTTGATGGCGACGGCCGCCTGCGCTCCTTCCGCGATGGCTGCTGCGACAAGAAGGACGTCGCGCGACACGTCGCCGGCAACATATACGCCGGGGACACTAGTCTCCTCTGTATCAGTGTCCATCACGACGCCACCCTTCGCATCCCGCTGGCAGCCGAGACGCTTCGAAAGGTCAGATGCCTGATGGCAGCCGGTCGAGAAGAATAGGCCGACCCGGGGCAAATCAGGTCCGCTTTTGAATATGATCTTCGTAAGCTCCCCGTTCGTGCCTTCGAGACGTTGAATGGGCTCGGGACGCACTAGAATATTATGTTTGTCAAGCTTTCGCATAGCTTTCGCGCTGATTTCACTCCCATCGCTGCAAACCACAATGTCCTGGATCCAGTGTTTCATCATAAGGGCAAGCTCCGCGCCTTTATCCCCTTTCCCCAACGCGGCTACAGGCTTTCCTGCGTACTCAAAGCCATCGCAGTAAAGACAATGATGGATTGAAATCCCGTAGAGCGGTTCGATGCCGGCAAGTTCAGGAAGTTCGTCAACGAGACCCGTCGCGAGCAAGATCTTCGATGCGTTGCCTGTGGTGCCGTCCGAGCAGCTAAATTCAAACGAGCTGCCGACAGAAACAATGTCGGTTACTCTTGTCCCGCGCACCGAGACAGAATTATAGCGTGTGAGTTCTTGACGGGCCTCGCCCAGGAATGCAGCGGGAGATCGGCCTTCCCGACCGAGCAGACCATGTATTGCCGGGGACCTCAGATTGCGTTGTTGTCCTTCGTCACAGAGCAAGGCCGTGCGGCGGCATCTTCCCAGGAGAAGCGCAGCGCTTAGTCCGGCCGGTCCGCCACCGACGATGAGAACATCGTATTTCATCAAAAGCTACTTTCGTTGCGTACCTGTATAGGGCCACACGCGCAGCCCGGAACCCAAACCAGCCGATCAAGCGTTAGGAGGTCGGAGGATATCATGCCGGGCGCCCTTACAGCACCAGAGTCGACAGAACTGACGCCCGAAGAGCGCCGGGAGCGCAGGCGGCTGCGCCGTGAAAAGCAGCGCGAGGACAATGTCAAACGGGCGGCGAAGATGCATACTGCCCGGCTTAAGAAAGCTGATAGCTCGAAAGCGCCGTCCGACATCACGCGATCAGTTCACGTCGGGTGCTCGGGCTGGCGTTACTGGAAATGGCGAGATTCATTCTATGCCGACGTGCCTCAGCAGGAATGGTTCGCATACTATTTGAAACGCTTCGATACCGTTGAGATTAACGCGTCCTTCTACTCATGGCCGACAGTAGCCGGCGTTCAGGCTTGGCGCCGCGCGCCCGGCAAAAAGAAGTTTGTGTACACCGTCAAGGTTTGCGAGCTCATCACTCATGTGAAGAAGTTTAAAGGCACAAAGACGCTCGTTCGGGATTTTGGAGTGATCGCCGACATTCTCGGTGACCAGATGGGCTGCTTCCTGTTCCAGCTTCCGCCGAGCTATCGATACACCAACGCCCGTCTCAAGGAAATTGTCAGCCAGCTCGACCCGGCACGCCGCAATGTTGTCGAATTCAGGCACGCCAGCTGGTGGAACGAAGAGGTCTACAGCGCCTTTCGCAAGGCAGGAATAATATTCTGCTCCTGCAGCGGACCAAGATTGCCGGATGTGCTCGTCAGGACGGCGAACGAAGTGTATATCCGCCTGCATGGTCCGAAGCGCTGGTATCGGCATGACTATTCAAATAACGAACTGACGGAGTGGGCGCGCCGGATTAAAGCGAGTAGGACGAAGCGCGCCTGGATTTACTTCAATAACGATTACGACGCCCATGCTCCGAAGAACGCCGCTGTTCTCCGGCGCATGTTGAAGCACGTTGGTTCCACTCTCCCGAAATAAGGTGCTTCCGGTTGATTCGCCTCTTAAAACACGGGAGACGACAAGGAACGGCAAGCGCGCTCCGCGCCGATGAGTATGCCGACAGCAAACTAAAACCTATCCGGCTTCACATGATTCTAGGACGTTGCCCTCGCAGCGCATTCGATAAGGCCGCAGTTGATCCGCCGCATGAGCTTGCTGTTTTATTATTCGGCCGCTGCCAGTTGCGTTGATGCGTTGACTACTTCCTTTATGGCCGACATCACTTGATCCGTGGCTGTTTGTTGTATCATGTGGCCGTTCCCAGCAAGCCTATAGAATCTGCTCTGAGGAATATCGGCGTGTAGCCGGGCTGACTGACTCTCGATATCGATCAACTTGTCTTCCTCTCCGGCGATGATGACTATCGGCATGTTCAAATCCTCATACTGACGGCGCAGCATAGCGTCCGGAATCATTAACGCCGACTCAGCGGCTGATGCCCTTATCTGAGCTGGCCGCAGCGCCAATTCCTTGGGAAAGGCACCAAATTTCTTAGGTACCGATCTCGGGCCAAATATTTTTTTCAGCATGAGCGGCCATATGACCCGGCTCAAGAGGGGGGATATGGTGCGACTTAAAATATCACCCACGATCGGCAAAGCAGGTGCGCCCATCGCTACGACGTCGGGCCGTGCAGTGGGATAGTAATATCCGGATGCGAGAACTAAGCCCCGGACTAAGCTTGGATACTTTAGGGCTATTGCGACCGCAACCGAAGCGCCCCAAGAATGGCCAAGCACCACTGCGTTAGCAACGCCAAGTTGCGCGAGCGCCGCGTCGATCAATTCCGCCTGGGTATCGGGCGTCCACACGACGTTGCGCGGACGCTCGCTGTGGCCGAAGCCGGGGCGATCGAAAACGATGACCCGGTGATCCACGGCGGCGAGGTCGATCAGACCGCTGGATTCGAAGTCCTGGATCATGCTTCCGTTGCCATGAAGGAATACGACCGCGTCGCCGGTCCCCCGTTCGACGTAGTGAAGCCGGACCCCGTTTACGTCGAGGAAGCTGCCCGCAGGCGGATTATCGCGCTCCGCTTTGTTTGCGAGATGTCTATTGACGGCGGCGGCGAGAGCCAGAGTTGTAAGCGCTATTGCGGAGGCAACAAAGAGCGAAGGTGCCTTGCGACTACTTTGACTTGGAACTGCTTGACGAAGTCTCTTCAAGGATGGAACGGGGGTCACGGGAGCATACTCAGTCGGCGCATGCACGAGATCTCGGACAATTCTGGGAAATGTTGCAGCGCGGAGCGAACCAGCGGCTCCGAGGATCGTTCCGTACCGCCCACTTCAATTGTCGAGATACGCAACGATCGTCCAATTTTGGGGGAACCAGCGAAGAGCGCTGCCGGCGCGCCATAATGAGCCAAAAATGCACGGTATATCCCCTCGGGGAACACGGGGATGATCGACGTGTGTGCGTCTTTTGACAGCATTCGAAAAAGGCTGACATGCCGCTCCGCATCGGCCTAACAATTGGGTGACAATTGAAAAAACCAGGATCAGCCTTAGTAAGCTAACTCCAACAATCGGCATGAGCCGTGGCCATTCGCCGAAAGCCGCTTCCGGGGGGATCGATTCAACGCTTCCGCGTGAAGATGAAAACCGAGCTCCAATCGGCTCATATATGCTTTAGCATAGGAACGTTGCAGATTACGGACTGTTAATCGGAGGAAATCATCCTTTATTGTCCGGAGTCTTGCAGATGTATCACCATGTGAAAAAGCTCATGTTTACTGTGCGGGTTGATGAACCCGATCCGCATTTCGGGAATATGCTTTTGGAACAATTTGGAGGCGCAAACGGCGAACTGGCGGCTGCGATGCAGTATTCCATTCAGGGTTTGAACTGTGAAGACCCTGAGCGCAAAGACCTCCTGATGGATATCGGAACGGAAGAACTCAGTCATCTTGAAATCGTAGGCACATTGGCCCGTCTGCACCTTGCGCCCACGAAGTTTGATCGTGAAGCAGCAGAGGCCGATCCTCTAATCGCAATCGCCGGGGGTGGCGGCGTTAACCTCTTTAACTCGCAAGGAAATCCTTGGACGGCAGATTATTTGAAAATCACCGGAGAGTTGGATGTCGATCTACGAAGTAATATTGCGGCCGAAGCACGCGCGAAAATCGTTTATGAGCGGCTGATCAATTTCTGCGATGACGCAGGTACCAAGGACGCATTGCAATTTCTGATGACGCGCGAAATTACGCATATGAAGGCTTTCGCGGCAGCCCTTGAGAGCATGTCCAAACCCGCGTTTTCGATAGGCCGGATCGCGCCTACACCGGGACTGGTGAATCAATTCTTCAACGATTCGACGGGATCGGGAGATCACGGTGAGATCGACACCCGTGGTCCCTGGAATGAAGGCGGCGATTGGGAGTTCATGAAGTCACCGGCAATTCAAACCGATGCCGATGCCGACACTAAGGCTTCCATGGAAAGCTCTCCCCCGGAAGCCGCCGAGGGAGTACAGGAGCTTCTTGTTGACGAACTTCGCGACATCCTTCATGCGGAAAAACAACTCACCAAAGCGCTTCCACAAATGGCGGAAGCAGCCAGATTTACTCAGCTCCGCGAGCTTTTTGAGCAGCACCTAATCGAAACGGAAAATCAGATTGAACGCATCAATGAGTGTTTTTCTCTCCTCGGAGAGACAGCTCGCGCTAAGCCCTGCAAAGGCATGATGGGGTTGGTCGAGGAAGGTCAAGAAGTGATGGATAAAGGGGAGAAAAAGCCGGACGCTGCGGCTGATCTTGCGCTCATTGGCGCCGCTCAGCGAGTCGAGCATTACGAAATATCGGGCTACACCAGCGCTCGTAATCTCGCCTCTCAACTTCGCCACAGCGCCATCAGCGCACTTCTCTCGGCGTCACTGGCGGAAGAAGAGAATGCAGACCAGTTGCTTAATCAAGTCGCTCGATCTTTGATGTCGGTGGCAAGAATGCCAGCGGCACTTGAGCGGACGGCCATGGAGGAAAAATGAGTTGAGTGCATCCCTCTGCACGAGCTTCCGACCAAGCTGTAGCGGGTGCTGGAGACGCCCGGACTGAACTGGTCTGAAGGAAACAATATAAATAGCGAAAAATTTAGATTTGCCGCTTTAATACGGAATACTACCGCTCACAAGATAGGAAGACGGTATGTGAGAACATTTGGGACTGCGCGAGTGGCAGTATTGTAAAACTGAATCAAGGAAGCAGTAGCTCCTAATCTGCTTCCTTGATTCATGCCATCCAGCGTCTCCATTCGCTGGGATGTCCCAGCTCATATGGTTGGCCCGCGCAATCCTATCATAGCTCGGGATTGAAGAGTTGAAGCGACAGTTTAACAAGGGGCAAGGGCGTCCAATACAGCCGGTATTTTTAAAGCGCGGCAGATGCACGCTGCTCTTCGTCTTACTGAATGAGATGGTGTCGGGATACAGAGCGCTCCGAGCAAGATTCGTTAAGCAATGGCTGGCCCACCATCAGACCCTCGCCAACACCGATATTGAGCGATTTTATGAACCCACCGATGAGGCTGAAAAAACAGTCGATCACTATACGAAGGCGATTAATGACTCTCGCAATAAATGCATGCTTCCGTTATCGAACGATTTGGAAAGGCCTCGTCCCCGTCGTCCTCGAACCAGCGCCGCGGACGCTCTGTTGATAAGCCCGCTGTTGCGGTAGCGACCGGTCCGTCCGTTGTCTTCAAGTTTCGAGCAGATCAAACCGTTGTTGCCTATCCTGCTGAACGCTTCGAAGTAGGACAACTTTTTGCGGAAGAGCAGCGGGCGCAAAACGGCAACGCCTGGTCATCAGTTGCAGCAGGCCAACGCTTTCGCGTAACGATCTGACGCTGGAAGATTGAGAAGCCTAGTTTCGCAGTAAAAGCCCGATCTCGTGGTTGGGGTGGCATCGTTCAAATTGCCCGTGTCCAACAGCTATTTTCTGATACTCCGGCGGTCTCGTTTGAGAGGTCATTCACAGCTAGCGTTATAAAAGATCGCGACGACGATTAACAATCTGCCATCGTGGCGTCCTCGCGATTCCGACCCGCAAGCGCTACTACCAAGACTAGCCGACAAAGGCGTCCCGGGTTGACGGCGAGATGACCCAAACTCAGCATCTCCGCCATACAGTTGCCAATCCATTCAAATGTATGGAGTGGCTTCGCTGGAGTGGCGAGTGAGATTGCCGAAGCTTGCGTTTAAGAAGCCGGCAAACTCTCTCGGCGGATCGCGAACTCGCGATGCCGGATTGAACCTGCTGATAACCGTTCTCAATGCCATCGAGTTTCTGCTGATCAACTTCAGGCTGCTGTTCTCGGATTCCTAAGTCCAGACCCGATACGCGCGCGCGCCGAGCGGGACCAGCGTGCCCGACCGTAGGAACGATTCGCCTGAGGGGGAGTTCGCTTCCAACAATCATAACGTGGTGGATTACCATGACACGATCCGTTGAGGAATTGAGACGGGAGTCAGAGCGTAACCGGGCCGAGCTCGCGGCGACGGTGGATCGGCTGAGGGAGCAGCTCACCGACACGGCGGAGGAACTGCGCTACAAGGTGTCGCCGCAAGGGATCAAATCGGAGGTTTCCGATTTCGTCAGCCGCAAAACTCATAGTTGGATTGATGAGCTCAAGCAGCGGGCGATGGAAAATCCGATGCAGGCAATCGCTGCTGGGACTGCGGTTGCGGTGCCCGCCCTGCGGCTGGCACGGGGATTTCCACTTCCTCTCTTGATTATGGGTGCAGGCTTGGTCCTGAGTTCGAAGTCCATGCGCGCCCGGGCAACGGACGCCGCCGCTCCGGCAGCAGAAAAGGTCAAGGAAATGGCAGGTGAGACTGCCTCGCGCGTGCGATCGTTCGGTGAGGATGCGATTGACGCGGCGTCCCGGACAGGTCGCGATGTCACCGACAAGCTAAGCGAGGCTCAAGCTAGGGCGGCCGGAATGGCCGAGGACCTGACCGACCTGGCGGCGCGGTCTACCGACAGAGTGAAAGCTAGCCTGGATATTGCCTCGGAAACCGCGAAAGCGAAGTTCGAACAGGTTCGCTCCACTGTACGCGACAAGGCTAATGCGGCCCCGGAAACCGCCCAGCAGATGATCGGTGACAACGCCGCCCTGATTGCCGGTCTGGGAGTTGCGTTCGGCGCGATCATTGCCGCTTCCCTTCCCGCCACTCAGGCTGAAGCCACTGTATTAGGTAAGGCAAGTGTCGGGGTGAAGCGCACGGCGGGCCAGGCCGTCCAATCCGGATTAGAGGAGGCCAAGGATGCGGTGCTGTCGGCAGCCGATGGCGCCGCCAAGAACCTGTCCCAGGCGGATCTCGGTAAAACCGCTAGCCACATGACTCGGGAAATGTCTGACAAATTGAAGGAAGCAGCCGACGATATCGTATCCGCGGCGTTCAATCCTGCAAACCCAAGGTAAACCTCATGAGCGAATTTGATATCCGACAAGCTGTTCCTCAAAAGCAAGACTCGACGTCCTCTCAAAGTCTGAAGGGCGAGATCGCTGATGCAAGCGCCGAGATCAGTCAACGCGCCCGCGATGCGCTGCGCGCGTCGAAGGACGTGGCGCGTGACAAGTTTAAGGAGGCCTCCGGCGCTGCCGCGGAAGTTGCGGAGGGAGCCTCGGATCACTTCCGGGATAAAACCCAGGAGCAACAGCGATCCGGAGCCGACATCATCGACCGGCTTGCTGGGAACATTCGGCAAGCAGCCCATGCATTCGAAAACGACGCGCCGTTTGCCGCGCGCGGCATCAATTCCAGCGCCGACTACGTGGAAGATGCTGCCGAGAAGATTCGCAATGGCACCTTCCGAGATCTCGTTGACGGGGCCTCCGATTTCGCAAAGCGGCAACCGGCTGCCTTCCTCGGACTGTCGGTGCTTGCGGGCTTCGCAGCCGTGCGTTTCTTTAGAGCGTCGGAAAAACATACCGCGTCATCCCAACAGGAGGACGTGTGATGAGTACACGATCCGATTTTGGGACAATCTCAACCCTGCTCAGCGATGCACTTTCGCAATTCGCGAAGCTTTTTCAGAACGAGGTCGATCTCGCTAAGGCCGAGCTCGCCGAGAAGGTCCAGCGTGTCGGTTGGGCAGTCGGTTTTTTGGCGGGCGGAGCGGTGCTCGTCATTCCCGCGCTTGTCATGGCCCTGTTTGCGCTGTCGGCTGCCTTAATGGCGGCCGGCTGGTCGCCGGCGATTTCCTACCTCGTCTGCGCAGTCGGTGCCGCAGCGGTTGCCAGCGCGCTGTTTGCCGTTGGCATGAACCGGCTGGATGCGCGCAACTTGGCACCTCGAGAAACGATAAGTCAGCTCGAGAAAGACAAAGTCACCGTAAAGGACATGGTGCGATGAGTAATTTTTTGGACAATCTGAAGGAAGCCGTTGGCGAAAACCCGCTTTCTGCCGCGCTGATCGGCGGTGGCGCACTTTGGCTGTTGTTTGGTAACGAGACGCTGAAAAGCGCGGCAGCTTCGGTCAGTGCGGCCACCGCACGGCCTCTAGCCGATATCAGGACCAATCTGCGGTCGAGCGCGCCCGATTTCGCTAACAGTCCGCAGACCGCTCCGGAAATGGAACATCGATCGCTGCATGATGGCCATACGTTGAGTGAGATAACGAGCGCCGCATCGGGCGCCGCGAACGCGATTAAAGATCGGCTCGGAGAAGGGGCGACTTACGCGCGAGAGAGTTTCAGCAAGGCAGCCGAAGTGCTTCCCCCAAAGGAGACCATCGCGAAGGTCCAATCCTCCATTTCCAGTCTGATCGAGAGACAGCCGCTGGTGCTGGGGGCCGTAGGTCTGGCGGTCGGCGTTGCCGTCGCGAGTGCGTTCACCGCGTCGGATCTTGAAAATGAATGGATCGGAGAAGTTAGTGACCGCGTCAAAGAGGACATGGAAGCACGTGCTGGATCCGTCTCCTACAGCGTCCGGGAGGCCTCCGACACGCTAAAGGCCACATTTCGCGACATCGGATCGGAAGCCGCAGAACGGCTGCAGGAGACCGGCCGCAACGTAATGGATGCAGCTCGTCAGAAGGCGAGCGCATAACTCCCACCACCTCGAACTGCGAAGGCGCGTCTTCGCACAGGTGGCCGGAAAAGGAAGTCCGTATTTTAACCGAGGAAGCCATGAGCCGTGGAACGACATCACTGACTGCGCTGCTCGGACTGCTCGCGATCGGCGGCTATCAGAACAAGGACAAGCTGGCGGAGATGCTCAGCGGAGCCGGCAACCATACTGGCGGGCAGAAGCCTCAAGCCGGGTTGGGCGGCTTATCGGCAACCTATCCAACATGATCAGCGGCGTCGGCCTGGGCGGTCTTCTGAACGGCGGGCTCGGAGAGCTCGTCGAACGCTTCAAGCAAAACGGCCAAGGGGAGGCCGCGCAATCCTGGGTCGATGAGGGTCCCAATGAGGACATCTCGCCGCCGCAGCTGAAGCAGGCAATCGGGCCGGATATCGTGGCTGCGTTGGAGCAGCAGACCGGCCTTTCGCAGGACGAACTGGTTGCGCGGCTTTCACGAGAGCTTCCGACCGCCGTGGACAAATACACGCCGGGCGGCCGTTTGCCCGATAGGAATGCCTAAACCTTTTATACGGGAGATGCCAAGATGAGTGTGTTATGGACGATCGTTATTGGCTTTGTAGCTGGGGTTATTGCTAAGTTCGTCATGCCTGGCGACAACGAACCCTCGGGATTCATCCTCACCACCATCTTAGGTATCGTGGGGGCCTTCGTTGCGACGTATCTCGGGCAGTCGCTCGGATGGTACCGCGTTGGCGAGGGTGCCGGCCTTTTCGGCGCGATCGTCGGCGCAGTTATTGTCTTGCTCATTTACGGGTTCGTCGCTGGCAGGCGTAGAGCCGTTTGAAGGGCGCTTCCGAACAACGTCGGGCCGACTCAATCATCTCGGACTGTCAATGAGCGTAAGCTGCCAAGCAAAGCATAGCCGTAGCTCACCCCAGCTAGTCGCACGGGTTCTTAAACTCGGAGAGACAGTGTCATCAGCGCGAGGCGATTCCCTCATCGGGAGGCAGGCGGAAAAGTTGCAAATGATCACGTCTGCATCGCTGCAGCTCTCGTTCGGATGGGCCAGCACGCCGGCGCCCATATCGATTATTATCAACTCGATTAGCATTTTTTAACGAGAAACGATGAGATGATGCGATGCGGCCGCGATTGTGGGGATCGCCCAAGGATGGACTGGCAGGGGGCCCGTCTCCGAGCTGATGGAGGCGGCGGACAGCGAATGCATGTGCTCGAACGATCTATCGTCCGATGGCATCAAGGAGGGGTTGATGCGGATCGAGGCGAGGCCGGGGCGCGAGGTCGCGCGGCACCGGTCTGCTTGCCGAAGTCGGGAGTTAGTTTGCCCTTAACATTAGGTCTTGGCCCATCGCTCCACGAGATATGCGATCGGCTTGAAAGCGTGATTGTTTGATTGCAGCGCCGAGCAAGCTGTCAATCCAACTACGAGATCCATCTCCGCGCGGAATTTAATAAAGTCAGCGGGGCGACTGAGGGGAGCTTCAACGGTGAAAACGCCGGTCGCCGGGTGGATCACGACGTTCATGAAACAGTTGAACGCGATCGGAATTTGATCGGGACCTACGCCGAAAGGAGCTAACGCGACCTCAAGATTTCCGAAGCAGCCTTGATGCGGATTTTCGTCCCGATAGATGATCTTAAACGTCTCTCGGGAGCAGGGTGTCAGAAGGAAATCATGTCGGCCGACCTTGTCCTCGACAATCCGTAGCATGATGTTACTGCGGTTTGAGTAGATGGCGTCACCAGTGGTGAGGTAGAGTTTACTCGCATAGTCGAGACTTCTACCGGACGAAATTGCCTCGCGCACATCAGCGGCGCTGAAGGCGACAAGATCCGAAACCTGCTCTCCTCTGGGATCAATGACTGTAAGGGAGTCGCCCTTCTCCAACCGAAAAGCTGTTCCGGAGCGCGGCGGAATGGTTATGGGTTGTTTCATACGCGTCCAACCGGTTTGAAAGGACAGACCCATCCCGATTCAGGAACATTGCGGCCACTGTATTGGCGCGCTTCGGAAGTCGTGCCGTGCCTTGCAAGCATAGGATTCGGCGATCCCGCCAGCGCAATGTCCCGCTCAATTATCATTGCGCGCATTCGTTCGTACCGTCCCTGTTGCCGCAGTTGCTCGAACTGGTCATGAAGATTGAACACCAGCACCGGACGTTTAAAACGGCGTGCAGGCCGGCTGGCGCGAGGATTTAGTCCAACTATAAAGAAAGCTTCCTCCCCGAAACTCAACGAAAAATGGGGGTTCGCCGGATCGCTGCTAACACGTGCATCATGCAGCTCACCGAGCCACGTATCCTTATTGGTGAGACTTTCTGCACGTGCCCAGAGGAATTTCTCAAACATCTCTTCGTCGAGATCAATGGGACCTTCGAAGATGACGGCAAAACTGTAAAAAAGAGCTCGATTTCTTCGATAGGACTGCACAATTCGAGTGATGCCGTCGTAAATGCGCCTATCGTCCCAATTGGATCTTATATCACGGGCGACCAGCAGCTCGAGCTTTCCTTTAGCCAGGGCGGATTTTGCGCCGACGCAAGGGAACTCAGCTTGTTGGACCAGATTGCGGAAACTATCGGCTAGACTGGGCGACATCATCGGTGCTCCGTATTAAGTGCGCACTAACGAAGTACGTTCGATTACGTGCCAGGCTGTGAATTGTTTTCTTCACGGGAACTAATGGAGCGTTGTCGAGCCATGGTCACTGAGAAATGCTCCTCGATCCAGTCGCGGCCGGTTCCCCGTTATTCGATCGCGCGACGATCGAGCGGCTTATCGCGCAGTGCATTCAGCCGGCGGGAGAGAAAGCGGGCCTTCGTCTCTGGCAGGAATACAACCCCGCGCATCGCTACGCGATTGGGGCTGACACCAAAAAAGGCAACGGCAACGACCATAGCACATCCGTCCTCATAGACTTCTCGACGATGCCCGGCGCGGCAGGTCGGGCCCTCCGCGAACAACTCATCCCCGCGGACAGCCCGCGATTTTCACGAAAGGCCGACTTGTTCGGTTCTTCCCATATCGCCTCCGAGAACAGTAGCGGGAACGGGGAACGGTGAGGCAGATATAAGCGATCATAACTCTCGGCGACAAGGCATGCAGGAAAAAGTGAACCTCTCACAAACTTAGGAACGAACGGACCGTTTGGCTCTTCAACAGTCAAGCGCTGCGGCGTCCGGCCTCACGCTCACATCGACTCCAGCATCGAAGCCCCTCATTGCTGCCATGACGGCGGCAGCAGGGTATTGAGAGAGATTATCATGTCACCCACCCGCTCACCCAATTTTGAGACTGTCGTATCTGATCGCGATCCACCACAGATGAGTCCAACGTCGGCAACGGATGATGTCCGAACGGTTGTATTGAACCAAGTGTCGTGGGGAGCGGTAATAGTCGGCTCCATTGTGGGGCTAGTGGCTCAAGTGATTCTCAACATGGTCGGCCTCGGCATCGGGCTATCCACTGTCGATGCAGTCGCTGGCGACAGTCCTAGCGCCAGTTCCTTATCGCTTGGCGCAGGCCTTTGGTGGGTCATTTCTGGAATCGTCGCGGCCGGTATCGGTGGTTACCTAGCTGGCCGACTATCCGGAAAGCCGTCATCGTCCACTACGGCATACCACGGCCTGGCTTCCTGGGCCCTCTCAACGCTGGTCCTGGTTTACCTGGTCTCGTCAGCAGGAAGTAGCTTGGTTGGTGGCTCGCTTAGCACTGTATCTAATGCGATGAGCGGAGCCGGAAATGCAATCGGCAGTGCAGTCCAGACCGCCGCGCAGACGGCTGCTCCGTCTTTGAACAATGTGAACGATCCAATGACGAGAATCGAAAGTCAGATTCGAAGCGCATCAGGTGGTCAAGACCCTGCTGCACTCCGTGATGCGGCAGCCTCCTCAATACGTGCCGCACTTTCAGGCGATCCCGCTGAGCAAGCCGCCGCCGCCGACAAGGCCGCTGAAGCTCTGGCAAAAGCCCAGAATATTCCGGTCGACCAGGCACGTTCGCAGGTTGCTCAGTATCAGCAGCAGTACAAGGAAACTGTGGCGAAGGCGAAGTTGCAGGCGAAGCAAGCCGCCGATGCAACAGCCAAAACGGTATCGCGCGGGGCACTTTTTGGTGCACTCGCCCTGATGCTCGGAGCACTCGCGGCATTTGTGGCCGGCAAGGCGAGTGCGGTTAATCCGACCGTAACTGGAGGGCGACACTTCGGTTGAAAATCTACTGTGGTTGTGGCCGGCAACAACTCAAGAGAGACAGCGTGAGTCCCCGTGCTCTCGCTGTCCGCCGGAACGAAAGCCGGCGAAGATGTCTTCCCTGCAAAACTGAAAGACTACGAATGCCTTTTTGATGTTAAGGCTGAATTGTATCGACCGACTCCGCGGGCGGCCCTGCGGGATGGACGCATGGCCGCGCAAGCCTTAAGCCGTCTGACCGCCTCAGGCTGCGAAGAACAGGCCGTCGCCGGGCAATTTAAGCTCGAGCGGACCTGTTGAGTGTGCGGGTCTTACAGGTCACCGCCGCGTGGAACGTGGTCTATCTGACATCATGCTTGGATGTCCCAGCAATGACCGCCGCTTACTCTGGTAACTGCGGCCGGAACAATGTCGATGCGATCAGCCGGTCTCGTTTCGACGAGCGCAGACGCGGCAGCGCGGCTAGAATCACAATCTATAATCGCGTGTAACCTGTCTCGCAGCTCAGGAACCAGCTTGCGATCGACCGACTTCACTGACCAACAGACGAACCTGTTCTTCTAACTCAGTCGGCGTAAACGGCTTGGTGAGCCGCCGCTTCTCGCGAAGCGCCGGGGGCAGCGCCCAATCTCCATAGCCACTTGCAAGGATAAATGGCACTCCTCGCGCAATGAGCTCTTCGGCGACGGGGTAAACTTTGCCACCTCGAATGGTGACATCGAGAATCGCGATATCAAAGCCGCCATCCCTGGCTGTTTGCAGCGCGGTCTCTAATTTGGCAATCGGGCCTACAATCTGACACCCCATCTCGGCAAGAATTTCCTCAACGAGGATTGCGATGAGTGTCTCGTCCTCAACGACAAGAACGCGGCATCCTGTCACGTCGCTCTGCATAATGTACCTAACTTCGCGAGGTTGAGACGTAGATAACTTCCGGCGTAAGAGGCATTGCGATGGAACACTTCAATCCGGACAATAAAAACTCTCGCTTAACTGTGGCATCAAACTCGAGAGCCAAAGTGCGCTCGATTAGCGTGGAACCGAACCCCCGCCGCGATGGCTGCTCCGTAATGGAAGGACCGCCTGTTTCAATCCAGCTGAAATTAAGCAGACCAGAACTTCCCTTTTCAATTTGCCATGATGCCGACAGTACGCCAGCCGGCTTTGATAGCGCGCCGTATTTTGCCGCGTTACTCGCTAACTCATGAATTGCCATCGCTAATGCCAGTCCGGCCTTTGGGGTGAACTCAACTGGCGGGCCCTCAATCTTGATGTTGGTGTTTGTGCGATTGTAGGGCGCCAATTCGGTCGAAACCAGTTCCCCTAGTGAAACCGCCCCGCGCCCGTTGTCCGTTAAGCGTCCGTGTGCCCGCGCGATAGCAGCAATGCGACCTTCGATATCAACGGCGAACGCGCCGGGGGAGTCGCTGGTTTTCAAGGTTTGGGTAACGACTGAAGAAATGACGGCGAGAATATTCTTAACCCGATGATCAAGTTCACCTAGTAAGAGCGTGTTACGTTCTTCTGCGCGCTTCCGCTCGCCGATCTCCTGGGTGACGGTGAGGATGCGAGGCGCGTCTCCACCCCTCTGGACGAGAAGCGAAACGCTGTTATGAACCCAAATCGGCGTGCCGTCAGGGTGAAGATACCGCAACTCGATTTGGAACGGGATGCCATCTTCGATCAATCGCTGGAACGACTGCTCCGCACGCTGCGAATCGTTTTCATGAATTAAATCATGTTGGCGCAGCCGCTTAAGTTCATCCTCGGATCGATGAACAATATCCCCATACCTGGCGTTTGTCAGGACAAAGCGGCCCTCGAGATCGGTCTCGGCCACTCCAACTGTCGCTTGATTGACAATGGCGGAAAATCGCTCTTCGCTGGCCTGAAGCGCCAGGTCGACTTTCTTGCGTGCGCTGACGTCGACGAAAGTTATAACCACGCCGTTTATGACATTCTCAACCGTGCGGTACGGACGAATCCGCATGAGGAAGGTCACTTCTAAGGACTTTAAGGAAATTTCGCGCTCAATTGCCGATAGATCGCGCAAGACCTTTAAGAAATCGCGGTGCAAATCAGGGTAGTCAATCAAGTTGGCGATGTCGGAGATCGGTCGACCACGATCGCTCTCACGCAACCGAAAGATCTCGGTCATGCCCGGCGTGAAGCTCTTGATGCAGAACTCGTCATCGAGAAAAATTGTGGCGATCTGCGTGCTATCGAGCAGGTTCTTGAAATCGCTATTGAGTACGGTCAGCGCTTCATTCTTGGCAAACATCTCGGCGTTGATGGTCTGAAGTTCTTCATTGATTGATTGCATCTCTTCCTTCGAGGTTTCCAATTCCTCATTTGTCGACTGCAATTCCTCGTTGACCGACTGATACTCTTCCGAGATGGAGCGCATTTCCTCGTTTGCCGTCTCAAGGTCTTCCACCGTGGCCTGAAGCTGCGCCTTTGTTGCTGACAATTCTCGCAGTGCACCCAGGGAATCAATCTGCTCGCCTGGACCCAAACCTTGCTCGCCGCTGTCCGCTGGCTTCATTCGACCTTCAATGAAGGTGACTAGGAAGGCAGATGCCTCAGCGCCACGCTCTGCGAGAGGTTCAATAGCAATCGTTACGGCGTGTGTTTTTCCGTCCGCTTCAAACACCGCGTCATCGTTTACGGCTGCCTGCGTGCTGATAGCGCTTAGGAGCGCCGCTCGGACGGTCGGACGCAATGACCTGCGCAAATTGTTGAGGAGGTCAAGGCTTGCGGCGCCTGCCGAAGGCTCCAGGTAACGACCGAACTCGCCCCCCGAAAAGCGCAGAATGTGATGGGCCCGGTCGATAATTACATAAACTGGCGAATACTTTTCCAGTGCCCGCCGGGCGCTGCGTTCGATCGGATCGTCGAGTTGGGCTGGAGCGGCGAAGCGCTTGGACTGCTGGGCAGAGACGGTCGGCACCGACCCAGGAAGGCCCCGAGGCGCATCGGCTCGTTGGAAGATGCGGTGTTTCTTGTCCAACGAGACATATGATTCCGGTTGCCGCCCGACACCTTCGGAGGGCCCGAGAAAGAGATATCCTCCGGGTTTCAACGCATAACGGAAGGTCTCCAGCAACCCGTCTTGCAGTTCGTGATTAAAATAGATCAGTAAGTTCCTGCATGAAATCAGATCGAGCTTCGAAAATGGGGGGTCCTTGATAACGCTATGGACCGAGAAGATGCAGGATTCTCGGATCGACCGATTGGGAAAGGTCTCGTCCCCGTCGTCCACGAACCAGCGCCGCAGACGTTCCGATGATAAACCGCTCGTTTTGCGATAGCGACCCGTCCGTCCAAATGTCACGGCGGTCTCATCGAGGTCGGTTCCGAATATTTGAATTTTCGAAGAGCGGTTTTGACGCTCCATCTCCTCCTTTATGAGGATGGCGATTGAGTACACCTCTTCACCGGTTGAACAGGCAGGAACCCAGATACGAATGGTGTCGTCCGGGCCCTTTGCTTCCACAATCTTGGCGAGGGCCGTGGTCCGCAGGGACTCAAAAGCATCTGGGTCTCGAAAAAACCGCGTTACGCCGATCAAGAGTTCGCGGAATAGCGCTTCCGCTTCCTGCGCATCGTCGCGCAAACGCTCGAGATAAACCGGTACCTGAACAATTTGGAGTACCTGCATACGGCGCTGGACGCGGCGCGCAACGGTAGCTTCCTTATACCTGCTGAAGTCATGATCTGTTTTGATGCGCAACATGGCGGTGATTGCCGTCAGATGCTCCCAGGCATCCTCGCGCACGCCGTCGCCGTCTTTGTGGCCCGCGACGTTTCGTAAGTGATCCCTATAAGCAAGAAGCCTGGCCGGCATTTCCTCGACAGGCAAAATGTAGTCGACCAGGCCGGTCAAAACGGCGCTACGAGGCATCCCGCTCATGGCCGTGTGATCAGACTCGGCCTGTGCGATAGTTAAACCTCCACTTTCCTTGACAGTCTTTAGGCCCAGCGAGCCGTCCGTTCCGGTCCCCGATAAGACGATGCACACTGCATCCTCGCCTTGATCTTCGGCCAACGACAAAAAAAATGAATCGATCGGACGCCGTCGCTCGCGCGGTGGCGCCGGCCGCGATATTGAAATGCGCCGGTCTTTAATTGTCAGCGTGGAATCGGGAGGGATGACGAACACCCGGTTCGCTTCAATCTGCATACCATCCTCGGCCTCCATCACGGGCATTGAGGTGGTCTTCGCTAGCAAATCGGTCAGGATACTCTTATGGTCGGGAGAAAGGTGCTGAACCAGAATAAATGCCATGCCACTGTCACTCGGCATGTTACTCAGAAACGACGTGAATGCCCCCAACCCTCCAGCCGAAGCGCCGATACCGATAATCAGTCTGGTGCCAATAGCGGAATCCGATGCTGCAATGCGAGAACTCGATACCTTGCGTTTCTCTGAACCTCTTGCGCCTTTGTCACCTTCGCGGGCCATCCTTAGACCTCGGGCAGACAGGCAGTCGATGGCAACGGCACGATTTGCACATAAAACTCCAGAAGAACGTTAGGCATGCCAATTTCAAGAAGAGAGAAAATGCCTAGCACTGATAATATCTGCGCGCCTCGAAAGGGAAAGCTTTAGCGTTTGACGTGTGATGACTAGTTTGGTGCACGAAAGTTCCACTGGCGTGCAGGAGGTCAAGGCTTTCGGAAGCGCAATGATCGAAGGCAGAAGATTGAAAAGACGGGCGGCGCAGTAAAGCCCGATCGCGTGGTTAGGAGCGCCAATTTTTCGGACATGGGGCAATGTCCGACTTCCGCTATCTGCACCATTAGGTCGTTTCACGGTCACGTTTGGGGTTCACGCCGGCAGGGTCTCCTTCCATCTCGCACGAACCAGCCCGGCGAATGAGCGCGTCTCATTGAGTGCACTGTGCTGGGGAATTTCGCTGTTGGCATGGGCAGCTTGAAAACTTCGAGCTCGCTTCTTTGCTCGCCATCAATCCCGTTCCGGCAGTCGCCGACATGCCTGCGCTAGCTTCGTCCTTGAATGTGGCCTGGCGGCTTCCTCTGCGGCGATCACGGCGGAGAGTTCATACCGCGGGCGGCGATGTTTGTTTTCTGCGGTGCAACCGCCCGCGTCGGTGCCCCAATGTCGGCTTCGGCCTTACATGTTCGGTGCCCGTTAGATCCCAGGTGCCAGGTGCGTCTGCTGCGCTGGCGTTTTTGCTCGCCAATCGGACGCACTAAACATGCCATCGCGAGTAGCATTTATCAGAGGATCGCAAACCGATGGAGAGTGCTCGCTGAAAGCGCCTTCCGGCCGTGGCTCTACTTGCCGTGAAAACCAGCACGAGGCGGACGCAATTAATGCGACTTATTCCGCTTTGAGCGAATGCTCGAAGAAAAAACGAAGCATTTCCCGTGTAGCGTCTGGCCCTGCAGGATCGGTGTAGGAGCCTGCAGGGCTGCCTCCGGACCAGGCATGTCCGGCACCGTGGATACTCCAGTGTTCCAACATTTTGCGGCCGCTCGCGTCGCTCAGGACCGTCCGGGTATAGGTATGTCCGCCGGGCACGTGCCCGCGATGAACTTTCTTTTGTGTGGCCATCGTGCTCACCGACTGCTCAAGAATCTGACCGCCGTTGTTTGGGTGCACGGTCATGTCGCGATCACCGTGAAAGACAATAGTGGGGACCGGTTGTCGGTCACCCAAGGTTGTCTTGTGATCGGGCGGGCCACCTTGTTTCATAGCAGCGAGCGCTGTAGGCAGGTCAGTGGCCACTCCGCACGCGAGGCCAGAATGTATACCGATTGCCGCGTACAGATCGCTGTATGTTGCTCCCATGATGGCAGCAGCGGCCGCCCCGGCTGACAGCCCGGCAACGTAGACGCGCTTTCGATCGACCAAATAGCTCTCCATGATTTGCCGAGTGATGCCCGCGATAAGCGCGGGTTCACCACTGCCTCGCTGCTGATCGGCAGTGCGAAACCAGTTCCAGCATTTCGCAGGATTGGCTCGGCTGGGCTGGGCAGGATAGACTACGAAGCAGTTTTGTTCCTCGGCGATAAAGTTCATCCTCGTGCCTGCAGCGAAATCATCCGGCGACTGGGTACAGCCGTGAAGCATGACGACTAATGGAAGCGGTCGCTCCTGATAGCGGCTCGGGATGAAGAGCTTGTAGGCGCGGCTCCCCGCCGGGTTGCTGTACGTACCTTCGATGAACCGGGCGCCATCCGGCACGATGTCCGGTTTGGACAACGGTGCGCGCTTCATCACGCCTCGCAATCCGATCCCAGCGTGCCCAATTTTGCGATCTAGTGACGCGCGGAGCATGCGCGGATGTGCGGTGGCCGGGTTCGATTGCTGAGGACTATCCGTCCTCTGAATAGCATTAGCATTCGCATCAATGGTGAGCGGTTCGCGGCCATCAAGAGCGAGGCGCTCCTCGCGACGTGATGGTGCGTCGGGCACACTATCACCGCGAAGCATGCTCTGAAGGAGCACGGTCGCCTCAACCAATTGACCCGCGCGCGTGAGGCGAGTCGCCTGCCGAATGACGTCCAGGTTCAGCATCTCTTTCACCTTGTTCTGTCGGAAAGAGCGGCTCTGACCGCCGGGCTGGCATGCAATGCGCCCAGCACGCAAACGGAGGATATGGTCGCGCGAGCAAGCTCAGGTGTGACGTCTTGCGAAATGCTGGCAAGGCCCAAAACGTTGATGTGGAGCATCTCGCCACTTCGCTGCACCGCCTCCAGGTCCTGGCGGCTGTAATTGCGCAGACCGAGGTCCAAGCTCTTTCGGGCCGTTGATTGCTTTACGACCTCGGCATGACGTTCGAGCTGGTTCCGGATCGCAGTCCGGATGAAATCGGAGCGGTTCGAGTAGAACCCCTCCGCAACCATTAAATCGACGTGGCCCAGGTCGACATAGCCGAGATTGATAGTGATCTTTTCTGTATCGGGCGGCTTGGGTCGCAGTTCTCGAACAATGCCGGTCATAAATTTGATCTGCCATATGCCATCTGTATGGATGGTATATGGATGTCAAAGCCAAGCTTTCAATAGCCTTCGTTTAAAGCGCCACTTGCCTCGTCAGAAATGGAGAGCGGCTTGCGGTTCACCGGGTTTACAAGGTAGGGGCACCGCGATGGAGGTGTGACGATCCGCCGGGTCATGTGACGTCCTTCACGTCCAGTTCGTCATTGTAGGTTGGGAAACGCGTGCGGTGAAGAATTGGAAAAGCGCGCACCAACCTGGCTATTCATCGCCCCGAACAGCCGTCGGATCGCATCCACGTACTTCGTCATCGAATAGAGATTGCAGATGTGGACGGCCCCCCACTTGTCAGAATTGTAGCAGACTTCTGGCCAGATCGCTTGCTATCAAATGTCCGGCCTGTTTGCGCGGACAAAGTCCGCTGGCCGAGATGGTGTTCGCTACGCACGCTCCAAGCACATGGGCGACACTCGTGGTGCCAGTGTAATCTTCGGAAGCTCGCGCGTATCGACCGATCGGTCCTTCCATCTACTGCGTCCTGCAAGTTCGTGGGCAATCCGCCGAGCAACCTTGCTCGCGGGCCGATTTCAGATCAAGTGGGTATGGCGACTACCGGCCGGTTGTACACGCCGCCCGATATCATCAAGCGCCAAGCGATGCGGCAAACTTGTTGGCCAAGGCCACCGCGACCAACTTCGGTGGCTTTCGCTCCAGCAGCGAAGCGAGCCACGGTATGGGCTTATGGCGACCCTTTCGGACATGCCTCAGCAGCGCGGTCGCACCGACGATCAACGTCGATCGCAGTGCAGAATCTCCTTGGTGATGCCGCCGAGTCTTTGCCGACCGCCGCTTGAATGATCCTTGGGCGTCAGTCCGAGCCATGCCGCAAAGTCGCGTCCCGCTCTGAACGTCTCAGGCGGCGGAGCCTTCATGCTGAGCATCGACGACCCAATCGGACCGATGCCGGGAATTGTCGCAATACGCCTGCTGGTGTCATCCTCGCGATGCCACTTCATTAGCATGGCTTCGATCTTCGCCAGGCGAGCTTGAACCGCGGCATACTCGTCTGCCTGAAGGCGGAATAGATCCCGCGCCATTTCCGGAAGGCTATCGTCTTCGAGCACGCGTTTGATGAGTGCCGCGACGTTCTGCCGGCCGGCGGGGCCGACGATACCAAACTCAGCGGCATAGCTCCTGAAAGCATTGGAGAGCTGCGACTTCACGCTGACCAGGCGTTCCCGCACGGTCATCAACATGCAGGCCGCCTGCCGTTCCTTCGATTTCACCGGTACGAACCGCATGCTCGGTCGAGTGACCGCCTCGCACAGCGCCTCGGCGTCGGCCGCGTCGTTCTTGCCACGCTTCACGTAGGCTTTCACATATTGAGGCGGGATTAGCTTTACCTCGTGTCCAAACAACTGCAGCAGGCGACCCCAATGGTGCGAGCTGCCGCAAGACTCTATGGCGACGAGAACTGGCGGAAGCCGCTCGAAGTAGCGGATCATCTCGGCTCGCCGAAACTGGCGACGGACGACCACTACCTCATTCTCATCAACACCGGGAAGCTGGAACACCGACTTCGAAGTATCCATGCCGATACGAACGGGAATATTCACTAGACTTTCCTCTCATTTCTGACGCCGAGAGCGCCATAAAACCGTGGGGATGAGAGGCCGTCCACACCAGCACATAGGGGGCTACGAGTGTGATTGCAGCGGCATAAGGAAGGTAAAGCGGGTTTCCTCACTTGTTGAGGTGGCCGTAAGTGTCCCTTCATGAGCCTTTGCGATTTGCGAGGCAATATGAAGGCCTAAGCCAAGGCCCTGCCGGCTGAGCCTCGTCTTTCCACGGAAGAATGGGTTCAAATAATTTGTCGAGCGCAGCTTCGGGGATGGGTTCGCCGCCGTTTGCGACAGATAATTTAAAGAAACCATCTTCTGTTGTCGCGCGAATGCATACCGGCTTATCAGAGGCTCCATGACAAAGTGCGTTTCCGATGAGATTGGAAACAAGCTGTCCTATTCGAGATCTGTCGCAGTCCACTGGAACGTCAATCGCAAATTCTGCCTCTATTCGACGGCCTGGCGACGACAGCCGAAGTTCATCAACCACTTGATGCAGGACTGGCTCAAGCGGGCCGGCACTATCTCGATCCAGCGTGATACCGCCGCCCAGTTGTCCCCGCGCGAAATCCAGGACGTTGTCGATCAATCCCGCCATACGAAGCACGGTGGTTTCGAGCATCGCTATGATCTGATGCTCTTTATCTGTTTTTGCTCCGCGCCCCAGCAGCCGTGCTCCGGCACTGATTGACGCCAACGGGTTGCGCAGATCGTGGCCAAGCACTGCGATAAACTGCTCCCGCAACTCAGAACTTTCCCGTTCGCTTGCCAAGTCCGTCTTTGCGACCTCGCGAGCCTCTAAGAGATTACGCTCATAACGGCGTCGATCAGTCGCCTTGATCAGCGCAAGTCGCATAAAAAATGCTTTGCCCGCCTCATTTCGGCTTTCGTTGGCATTGGCAATCATTTGCAACGGCTTCCCGTCAGCCGTGACCATGTCAATTGCAAACTCGTTGAAGAAGCCCTGCAGCCGGAGCAGCGGTGCGATGTGGGTTTCAAAATAGATCCGGCCTGCCATGTTCAGAAAGTCGCTGAACCTTTTATTGAGCATCTCATCAGCAGAATGGCCCGTCCATTCGAGAAGAGTCTTATTGACCCGTGCAACGCGACCGTTCGGCAGGAGAATGATGTAGCCGCACGGTGCATTCTCGAACGCGTCTTCGAAATCGTCGGTCCAGGGAGTACCCACGGCCAGCTCAGACAAACAGTCTTATTGCCGCGATGACTTCATCGGGCGCGCTGAGATTAGGGCAATGTCCCGTCGCATCCAAGAATACAATCTTGCTCCGAGGAATTTCGCGATGGACGTATTCGCCTACTTCTCTCGAAGCGATGACGTCTTCACTGCATTGAAGTATCAGCGTCGGAACCGCAATCTTCGCGAGGTCTGCTCGGTTGTCAGCCATGAACGTTACGCGAGCGAATGACTTGGCAATTTCCGGGTCCGTCCGACAAAAGCTGTTGATCAATTCCTCGCCAAGTTCGGGCCGGTCGGGATTACCCATGATCGCGGGAGCCATCTATATCGACCATCCCATATGGTTAGTTTCCAAAAACTCAAGGAGCTCCTCGATCTGCTTTTGGCTAAAGCCGCCGACATAGTCGCCATCGTCGATGTAGCGCGCCGAAGGACCAACCATCACTAACTTGCCGAACATTCCAGGCGCCTTTTGTGCCGCGAGAGCGCCGATCATGCTGCTGACCGAATGGCCCACGAAAACCGCATCTTTCAGACCAAGCTCGCGTCCTATTTCGACGACATCGTCGGCATAGCCAGCCAAGGTCGAATATTTGGCTTTGTCGTACGCTGTTAGGTCAGATGCTCCGGCCCCGACATGGTCAAAAAGCACGGTTTTGAATTCCCTTGCAAAGGCGAGTTCGACAAACCTCCACATATTTTGGTCACAGCCAAATCCATGGGCAAAGATCATAGTTCGATCGGCTGATCCGCGAATGCTCACATTATTCCGTTTCATCACGCTCACGACACATCCTCTGAGATGGTACAGTTATATTACGCCCGTGCGGCGGGCCTCCCAATGAGGAACAGACGATAGGTTGTTCGGAATATCAGTGGCGGGCAGGGCGGGCTAATTGAGCCGGTAAAATAGAGAGGTCAGCTTGCCTTGCGTCGCTTTTTGGCCGAATTCTTCTTGGAACGCCTCTTCGTGCCTTCGGTCGAGCGGTCGGTTTCAGGCTTCGGCGAAGCGCGCCTGGCGGTCGCCTTGATGGTATCGCGGATCACGGCGTAAGCATCGTGGCCGGCCTTACTATCTGGCGCTGAATTCGACGCGCGGATGCGAACCGCGCTTTGACTCCTACGAAAGATAGCTGCCCTATCTGCCGCGGCATTGGATGGTGCGCGCTATCCCGACAGGCCGTGCGACTGTGAAACGCGCTGCGTGCGCGGCTACGCAGCGCCCTGCGGATGCAACGACAGCGATCCTCATACAAACCACGTGACCATTATCGAAGATGAGACGGTTCACTAAGCGCATTGCATTGCAATTCGAAGATCGCGCACTTACACCCGATTGCGCTCAATGGCGAAAGGCTGGCAGTATGAGCAGAATTGAGAGCATATGCGCCGATCTCGGAATAACGATCGCCTAATGCTACGAGCCGTCCGGCCGTTGCGGAGCAAGGCCGGTCAGATGCACGCCGGATGCTCCTCGTTTACGATGAGGGACATGTCATCATCACGCTACGCACCATCGTGAAATCATGAGGCAATGAACGCGCGCTGACGGCGGCTGAATTGTGGTCTTGTTCTGACGCATTCCAGCTGGCCCGATCACGGACTGGCCTGGATCGAAGCGTTCGACAATATAGATTTGATTGACCTCGACCAAGTCCAACCGCAAAGCCGTTCCGAAACGACAAGCAACGGGGGCGATACTGTACGAACGTCGGGTGCCGATCTTTGATTCGCCGCCGAAGCCACGCAAGGTCAAGCACAATGGACGACGCCGCAGGGAGTTATCTATAGGCGGCCATTAGTGGATCGTGAGAGCGAACTAGTCCCTCGGGCTTCGATTTTCTGGTCTGAGAGACAGCCCTTCGCCGTTCTTGATGCTGGCCTACTCGCTGCGGCACAAGCAGTCGAGCATTACGAAATTTCGCGATACGGTACGCTGAAGAGCTAGGCAACCAAGCTGGGGATGGAAGACGCGGCCAAGCCGCTCGATCAGACGCTCACGGAAGAGAAGAAGACCGATGAAGCCCTGACCGAGATCGCCGACACGGCGGTGAATGCTGAAGCTGGGTGACGCCAGGCGCCGGTGCAGACGGCAAGATTCCATTCGGCCTCATCAGCTGTACCGGTAGCTTAACTATGAGCATACTTGGAAGAATCATGAACGCTATCTTCGGCAACCACGCCGAAGCAGCAACACCGGCATCGACGCCTGAGGCAGACGGCGGTGCCACCTCCTCATCGAGCGCTGCGGCGGTTAGCAATGTCGACGTCGCGGCCATTCTCGACAAGGCCGTCGCCCGCAAGAAGGAAAAGCTGACATGGCGGACCTCGATCGTTGACTTGATGAAGGCGCTCGATGTCGACTCCAGCCAGACTGCTCGCAAAGAGCTGGCCGAGGAGCTGAAATACTCGGGCGACACAAGCGACTCCGCGGCGATGAATGTCTGGCTGCATGGCTCAACTCGCAGCCAATGGTGGCAAGCTGCCGCCCGATCTCAAGCACGGATGAAACGACACGGTGCCTGGCGAACCAGAGTGGCGTCTGCCCACCGGTCACGGGCCGGCGGGCAACGTTCTTCTCAACCCGATGACCTGATAGCTCGCTTTGTCAGCAACGGGGATGTCTTTTACTAAGCCTTCTTTCACAGCATTTTGCCAGACCTCCAATTCCGTCGGGAAAGGCTGTACAAATTTGCTTGTGACCGTCAAACACTGATGAGATCGATCTCCTGATCGCGAGCAATGATGGTTCCGACCCTCGGCCTGAAGCTACCGGGTGTATCGATCGTAATATTTTTGGAGGGTGTTGCGCGGTGGCTGAGACCCTCTGGTCAAGATCACGCCCAGCGCGAAGCCTACAATCCCCGCGAGGAGAAGGGCGCTTCCGGGGGCTTTGGCGACAAGCTCGGAGCCCTCGTCATAAGCGGCTGAGCTCGCAGTGGCCACGTTGTCAGCCACACTGCGTGCGGCGTCCTTAACCTGACCTGCCGCGTTTTGAATTGCGCCCTCAGCTTCTGTGCTGGCGTTACGATCCATCATGATAATCGCTCCTATTGGGGGAGCAATAAGCCGTCCGCAGCACAATCGTTCCGATGGCTGCGGTAATCAATCCGCCGACGGCGGCGCCACGATCGCGTAACCATCTTCGATAGCCTTCATGAAGAGTTCCTTGAGGCCAGGGTCCCGCATCACCTCATCAGCGGCATTGAACGAGGGCACAGCCTTCCATTCGAGGTTCTCGTCAGGTGGCGGCAATTTATCCTGGATGAAGGCGTATGCTGTGCGTCCGGGCTCAACGCCGTCCGCACCTTGCTCAATGAATTTCTGAAGGCGAGCCATTTCGTAACCTGTTTCGATAGAGGGTCGGAAGACCAGGAACCTAAGTTCCGGTGGTGCGTCATTCTGTCCGCCGCAATGATGGAACGATCGGTGTCCCATCACTATCACGGCGCGCGTAGAGAAGGCAGACGATCGGGTCGAAGAGAAGAAACGCAGCAAAAGCTCACAGCTGTTTGGCGAGATCGCAAACGTCACGTCGCGGACCACGGGCCGCGCTCCGACCTTCGTCGCCGCCGTTGCCGTGGTTCTCATTTGGGCGGTCACCGGCCCGCTGTTCGGCTTCTCCGACACCTGGCAACTCGTGATCAATACCGGCACCACCATCGTGACCTTTCTGATGGTGTTTCTGATCCAAAACTCTCAGAACCGGGCCGGCGCTGCCATTCAGGCCAAATTGGACGAGTTGATCCGCGTAAGTACAGCTCGCAATTCGTTCGTCGGGATAGAGCATCTGACCGATGAGGAGCTCGACGATATCCGAGCGCGGTGCGAGCATCTCGCTAACGCTCAAAAGATTAGCGAAAGGGCCGTTCAACTGACCAGCCAAAAGGCCGGGCAGGCTGCCGACCGGGTTACCGATTGAACCGATGGCGACCCTCCATACGTAGACTGTTGAGCACCTGCTTTTTGAACTCTAGTTGCTAAATTCTTATGTCCGGCCCGCAGTTGGTGGTCGAACGGCGTGTTTGGTCGGATTTGTCGTGCAGTTGGCCACGCCTTGGAGCCGGCGTTCGAGGTCGGAAGCCTAAGGCTCGTGCGTGACCAAGATACATAATGCTGTTGAATGGATGGGGCCCGAACCTAAAGTCGAGGTGCCAATCAATTCTACGCGGGCCGAAGCCACGCGTGGGTCCGACTTGAAAACCTACCTGCAGTAAGACTTCACTCAGCTCGGTTGGCTTGATGAAGAAGTCACTGTCGTGCGTGCCCTGCGGCAGCAATCCAAAAACGCGCTCGCCCAGAGTGATGATCACGAATTTGGCGAGCCAAGTGCGATTGATGGTATCGAATACGAACAGCCCTCCATGTCGCAGCACGCGCCGGACCTCGGCAATCACCCTGGGGAGATCCGCAACATGCTCCAGAACGTCCACACAGACGACCACGTCACAGGACGCATCGGGCAATGGAATGCTCTCGCCGACGCCCACAACGTAGTCGATCTCGAGCCCGGACAGACGGGCATGGTTCATGCCGGCGGCAATTGCACCATGCGATGGGTCGACGCCGACAACTTTGGCTCCTCGCCGTGATAATTCTTCCGCGAGGAAGCCGCCGCCACAGCCCAGGTCCAACACGCGTTTGTTGACCCAATCGCCGACCAGCGGGTCAATCATCATCATGCGCGCAGGCGCCATTTTGTGCAGCGTGCGCAGCCATCGCGTCTCACCGCTCCACCATGTGTCAGCGTACCTCTCGTAGATGGAGAGATCGTTCTTCATACGTCGCCGGGCTTGGCAGGGGGCGTCCGTGTTCGATGCAAGGGAAACCAATAGGGCACCCGCCTCTGATAGGCCCTAAACTGTTCGCCAAAGCGACGGGAGAAACGACGCTCCTTCAACAGTGGCCCGGTCACGCAATAAAGTGTCAGGACGACCGCCACTTCAAGCTGTCTGGGGTCCATGTTGGGACCGTCCAGAGTGTCATCGCAAAGGCGACGTAGATCGGTTGCCGGCAGAAACGGAAAAGACCACGCTGGGGCATGGGCGCGTAACATGGCGGAACCTTCCGATAGACGGCCCACCAGCCCAGAAGGCCTATTTGCTGAGCGAAGCCCGCGTCACGAATTGCATTGAGAAGAAAGAGCCAACTCACGAGATAAAGAGTGCAGAGAGGAGTCAGTGCAAAGCCCTGAGCTTGCCACCAAATGATTCCGCTAGGAGACCAGCCCAGAAAGAGCAAAGCTACCTGCATGGAAGCAATGGTGGCGTAAGTGGTCGTTGCAAGGTCTTGGCCAATCGGCCTGGGTGCTGCGCGCGCCAGCAGCTTAGCGCCCCGTCGTCCCAGCAGAGCAGAGTGCGCAAGTGGAAACTGAAGAAGCAGGGCAAGGTTTGCGGCGACGCTCCAAGGCGTGTCTAGACGGCCCAGTGACCGGCTCATGCCGAAGAACATCATGACAATCATGGCGCCAACGCCAACGATGAACGACGCGTGGCATACGACGCCATAGGCTATCGCAATACCAAGGGGGGCCCGGACCGGACCTAAGTTTGTCGCGTCAGTACGGATCAATCGCATCGGAACCATTGATGTTTGAGAGAAACACTGCGGCAATCATGACGAGTCTGATACCCGAATATGTTACTGCCGTGGATGTGCTAGGCGCCAAGGGACCGCACACCATCGGCGGCAAGGAAGCGCGCGTGCGGAACGGGGCTAGTGCCGGTTGCCAAATCGACCCGAACTTGTTGCCCTTGCCGCCATGCGGTATCTATACGGGGGTCTCGACCGACAACGGCCTCGACGTTGCAGGCCTTCATAGCGGCGCCAGGCCTTGCTCAGGCATGTGAAGGGCAGGGACCGCCAGTACCGGAACTTCCTGATGAGCCCTAATTAATGGCTTCCAGGATAGAGGCCATTTCAAGCAACTGACGCTTATCGTCGATGAACCCGTAGGACTTCTTCCGGAGGTCCGAGCGTCGGCTTCCAAAGCTAAGATGCATCTCGTCATGGTAGTTCCAGCATAGGACGACCAAGTCCTCGTCCCGCTCGCGGCCGAGCTTCTCATAAGACGACCAGCACGCAACAGCATTACCTGTACGCGGGCTCTAGTGTGTATTTGATCGCCGAGAAGGCGCGGAAAAGCTCGAGGATTTCAAGCGTCTTCGCGCCAGTACGATTGTGTACCTTCTCGCTCAGCATATACCCCTTAAATGTAGCATGGCTGAAACGCGGCAAGTCAACAGGTGCCCGTGCTCGCTGAACAAAGCAGTGATGCTTCCAGAAGAGCGCTCAGCCGGCTCGTATCCGGCGGCACGCAGTCGTTGCATCGGCAGGGCGCCCCGTATCCGCACGCGCAGCCTGCTTCATCGTCGTACGGCCTGTCGGGATGCCGCTCGCAAACCCATCCGATGCCTCGGCAGATAGGACAGCTATCTTTCATGGACGCGCCCGCTTCTTGGACGGCCTGGCGGCAATCCGGCGCTTGCCCATACGTTTATGTTCGCGGCTGTCTCGGCTTGCTTGAGTTTCTTGAGGAGTTCATATTTATCCATGCTTTCCGGCATGCTGTCCGCCTTCGCGCGCTCGCCGCTGGTGAACTCCGAGAGGCGCTTTTCAAAGGAGGTTGTCTGCTTGAAACGCCGCCGCTTGTGCATGGCGCGCTCCTTTCCGTGAGAGGAAGGCGGGAGCGCAGTCAGCGTTCTCATCACCGATGTAAGCCACGATTTGCTCGGTGGTATGTGCCAACAGCGGCCGGCACTATTGGTTCCTAGTGGATCAGCAAAGGTTGCAAGGGGGACTGTCGGTGCGGGATCGCGAATTGAGAACCCACCGACGCGGTTTACTCGCTTGAAGGTCGCTTTAAAGAAGAGGGAGAAAGCGAGCTGACGATCTGAGGCCGATCCGAGCCGAAGGCCACAATCCTCCGGTTGCCTTCCCAAAGTTCCAGCTCTGAGCCGTCAGTAAACTCTCTGGCCGCCTTCATCGCGTCGATATCGTTAGCCGCGAGGATAGGTTCGGCCTTCCGAAAGTGGCCGTCCAGTCCCAGGAAATAAAGTCGATAATCCGGCATGTACCGCTCCCTTGAATCAGGCGGGAGCGCAACACTCTCAGTCACCGATAAATGCCAGGGGCAGGGCGGTGATAAAATCATTGTGCGCCTATCGACACGGCATAAGCGACTCAATTCGTGCTGCGGTGCCGGGATAGTGAGAGCAGGTGCGGCTTCGGTTCAGAATTTGCGCCCCGTCTTCGAGAGGACGGGGCGCAGAAGAACATTCATGAACCGGGTATCAATAGCGTTCGCGGTGATCGGCGACGCCGACGCGGTGGCGGAACACCATTTCGCCGCCCTTCCAGCCGGCAAACATCAGCACGAGGACGACTATCCCCGAGAGGACCATGCCGGTCGGCACTACGGCGGAGCTGCCGTGCTCGAATCTCGAGTACCAGTTATAAAGCGCGATCAGCAGCGCAATGCCGTTGCTCACCGCGTGCACCCGCGTGTCCGACAGGTCGCGGACCCGGTTGTCGCCGAACACCTCGACAAGGCCCGTCGCGGCGGCGACCGCGGCCGTGATGAGGCCGACGCTGAGGAGCCAGAACGAGGCCGTTGCCCAGAACTGGTTCGACGTTGCGTAGAAGGCGATATCGGAAGCGAAGGCCAGAACGAAGCATGCGATGGGGAACGCGATGACCATCGGGTGGATGGGGTGCCCGGCTATTTGCGCCGTAGAACGTGGATTTCTCATTAGGAAAGCTCCTTTTCTAATGCAGCCAACAGTCCGCGCGTGCGCCCGTTCCTCATGAAACGCAGAAACCCCCGCACTTGGGGGTTTCTTTCGTTAAAGAGCCATTTAGAGGCCAATGTGGGCTTCTAGGACATGCATTCGAACTGCTGGATAACGAACGCGTAGAAGGCGCCGGCGATGAGGAGCACGTTGGCGACCGTCTCCCAATAGCCGACGGCGACCAGCGCGCAGTACAGGCCGGCCGCAGCGAGGCTGATGGCGAGCAGGACCAGAAGCGTCTCAAGCTGGTTTGTCGTCTTCCGATCGCCCGCGTGCGGGACAGGTTGGTGGTGAATGAGGTGATTGACGCCGCGAGCGCGGTGATCGAGTAGAACGCCACGCCGACCATGCTATCAAGTCATGCCGAATTGCACGGCGCACGGGATCGAAGTCGTGTACCCGTTGCCCGCACTCAAAGTTGGACGGATGGCGAACCCTCCGGCTCATCCTGATGTTATCACGCGTCCGTGCGCGGCCGCATAGGAACGGTCGCGGCCCGGCGGCTGTTGTTATCAAACATGCAGGGATCGCAGCCATGGCATTCCCGGATAACAACGACCCTTTCAGGAAGATGAGCAATACACGGCGCTTCAGCCGCACCACCGTCTGGGCTATCGCGGGCGCAGTCGTCCTAGTGCTGTTCGGTATCCTTTTCATCGTGCCCGGGCGCAACACGCGCGATAAGTCCGCCGAGAGTCCGCCGGCTCCTATCGCACCGCACTCTCAGCCGCAGAGATGAGCTCGGGCGACGCGCCGTGAATGGCCTTTTGAACTTTGCCTTCTGCCCGTGCATTCGCCCGGCAGGCAAACGAAGGAGAGTCGACAAGGTAGGCCGCTTCCCACAATTGGCGCGAGGTAGACCCCTCTATCTTCGGCACCCTCCTCGAACAGGCCCTAGACCCAATCGAATGGCGGCGTCTTGGTGCCCACTACACGCCGCGTCCTTCCAAACATACCAAAGGTGTAGGGCGATTATGGGCAGATATGACGAGAATTGCTGGATGGAAGCCTTAGCCGAACAGTTGATTGCGACATACCTGACGCGCGGTGGAAAGGTGTTCATCGCTCCTCAGTATTCCGTTCCTGGGGACGAGGAACATTCGGAGTGGTCTTGTCCTGATTTCGTCGCCCTCAGTTTCGAGAAGCCTGGAGTGCCGGAAGTCATAATCGTTGAGGTAACGACGGCCGCTGACCCAGCAAACCTAATCCGCAAATTGAAACAACGAGAGAATCAGTGGCATGATCGAATTCGGGCGAAACTTATAGCCGATGGCATTATTAGCGACCGATGGAGCTTTCGCTTTCTGAGCTTTGTCCGCAGACATAACCTTGAAGAATGCCAGAGGAGCTTTAGCCCCGCCGATAATGTGTTCTTCGCGGCCCTCGAAGATGCAACCTTTTCATGGGAGTATTGGGACAAACGCCTGACTCAATTGCCTTGGGCACATCCCTGACACCAAACCGATCAGCGGAAACCAGAAATTGTAAAAGCTGTGGAACGGCTGGGAGAAGGGAAGTAACCGCTTCGACTGCCTAGGCGAAATCTTCCTTGGGAGTTTTCAAGGATCATGCCTGATAGCCGTGGGGGGATGAGATCCCTATATCACCGAAGTGTGTACGGGCCGCATTCGTCATGTCTACGTTCTGAAGCGCGCAGGTCGTCAGGGTGTCGCAACCACCCTCATGCGTTATCTGCTGAACTATGCGCGCCGTTCTTTTCGCTCCGTTCGGTTTTTCACAGATACGAAAGGCGGCGCGATGTCCTATGAAGCTTTGGGCTTCAATCCGTCCTTATCAGCTACCGCTCCACATGAGATCGCGGTGTAACAAACGAGGGATGCAGCACGGCGCGCAAGGCGAATCTATTCAGCATTGATTCTCAGCGATCACGTCGCGAAGAATTTCGGTTCAGTCAGTGTTCGCTTTCAGCTTTGCGACGATATCACTCATCTTTGCCGCAGCGACACCCCCAAAACGTCAAGCGCTCCGAACAGGGGCATACGCTAGGACGCGCTCTACCGACCAAGCTTGATCCAGGTCGGCGCGTGATCGCTGGCGTTGTATTCGCCTCTAACATCGCCATCCACGCCGTCTACCGAAATGACAGCGCAGCCAGTTAGCCAAACCGGTGCAAGTTGACTGTCTAAAGTAGATCGCGGGCCCTAGGAACGTTTCCCTCGCCAGTCCCTTCTCTCAGTAACCTTAGGAGAAGTACATGACAACCAAAGAAACGATCGATCACCTGATCAGCGATAGAGAGTCTGGCAAAGCTGTCTATGGGGCAGGGAACAAGAGAATTGGTTCAGTTGAAAGCATTATGATTGACAAGACTAGTGGGGAAATAGCCTACGCCGTGCTCAGTTTCGGTGGTTTCCTCGGGATGGGCAAAGAGCATTACCCGGTGCCCTGGAGGGCGCTGCGATATAACTCCGACCTTGGCGAATACAGTTCCGACATCAGCGGGAGTCGGCTGAAAGGTGGCCCGAAGCACGGTACGGAGTCCGTCTTTGACTGGAACGCCCGATACGCAAAGCTCGATGGCTACCATAACGAGGTAGTGATCCGTCCAGGTTGAGGGCGCGAGACGCGGCCTTGGCTTGCGCGAGAACGCTGGCCCACGGACCCGGATAACGGGATGACAAAACGACGCTCATGAACCAGAAGCGCGTCACGAGATGGAACCTACTGACGACCAGCGAGACAGTGGATACAGCGGCGGCACCTGATAGAGCCGCGCCGCCGCTTTCCCTACGTAAAAGGCCGCCCAATGGGCGGCTTTTTCTTATAGAAAACGCTGCCGGAGCGGGTTGAAGGTCTAATCATCTTCGCAACGAGGATTTTCCAGTAGGCCCTGCCAGCCAAGCTCAACCTGGGAGCTTCTTTTCTTTCTAGGTTTAGGTTGTGCGGCTCTAGTTACGATGGGTGAGGCTTCCCATATAGTTATTATTGCCAGTACGCTTCCAACCGGCTCTGGCAACAGAGAGACGCTTCTGTGCTCCCGCCCCACAAAGGGAGCCAGCTATGTACGCCATGGTCTATCCAATTCATCTTCAGAAAAGGTCGGAGCGCAGGTGGGCAAATCGCATCGCTCGTGAGATACCCATCCGAAGATCGCGCCCCGAAGGGACTGATAGCTGCGCTTGTGGGAATGTTGTAACAGCGCCCGTGAGCTCGCAATATGCGCCCTATGTCGTCACCAACGAATGGCACTGCACTAAGTGCGATACCCGGTGGACGACGGAAGCTCCGGCTAACGCATCGCGCCCCCTGATTCGGCCATCTCGCCGCGAAATCGCATAACGAGTGACGCTTGCGGCGTTCTGAGCGCTCGACCTCGCTTCGCCGCCCGGACCTCCGCATTTATAGGTGATTGATAGCGGTGCGATCCCGCCTTCGGCAAACAAAAGGACTCGCGCCATGCAGACTCGATCTCGCTTTCTACCGAATCCAAAATCGCTCAATCAGCGCCTGAATGACGAAGCTCAGCGTCTGCGTAAAGAGGCGAGGGGTACTCATCCAGGCGTTGAAAGAGAGCGGCTGATCCGAGAGGCACGACAGGCTGAAATGGCGTCCGACATGGACAAGTGGCTGTCGTCCCCAGCCCTTCAGGCACCGAGATAATGGGCAAATATCATGCCTACGTTTTGGCAAGCACGAAACGCCTAGGTCGTTTTCGTGAACGTCTGACGGCCAAATCTGATTGGGCAGTTACAGCAGCGCTGAACCTGCTTTGGGAAAAGTCAAACGATCGAAGCCTTCTCGATATTCAAGAGCAAAATGACCAACGAGCCAAAATACAGAGAGGCCGCCTCAGTGGGCGGCCTCTCTGATGGAAATCCCGCCGAAGCGGGGCTGTTCGCCATTACTGTTTGGGTTTTGCGGCTGTTTATGAGGTTCTCTCATGTCAATTGATCAGGCCAGAAAGTCGCTTCTCTCTCGTTCACTTGTCCAAATCACCGCCCAACAGCAGAAGATTTTTCTGGAAATGGCTACGATGCAGGAGAAGAGGCGCGAACTTGATGTGATGGAGAGTGGGTCCGCGCAGACAATCGCGGAAGATGATCTCCAGTCGTCTTTGGTGCCGGATCGCCCTAGTCACCAAGCGTCCGATTAGGCTTCCTACAATATGAAGAAGCCTCCCTCTCCTTGAGGCCCGTGAAAGCGGGAAGCATTCTCTAATAACGGCACAACGCCGCGCGGCGCGCTTGATCGCCGGCGACGCTACTTCATCCATCCTCAGTTCAAGATTCATTGGTAGAAGCCTCAAGTTCACCGCTCGAACTCCTTCATGGTGTACTCGACGAGACGGTTTATGTGGGGGATATCAGTGTGATCGCCGATCACATCGAGTCCGTTTTCTTCGTTGTCGTACATTAGAGTGATGATGCCAACGCGCTGTTCTTCGACGTTAAGCGTGAGCGTGTCCATATCGGCATGAAACATCGCTTTGATGATCTCTGCGCTATTGCGTGATCGGTTGACGATCGTCTTCTCCCCACTGTTGATGGAGATTTGAAAGCCGTCGTTGACGGCGTTGTGAACGAGCGCGTTGGCGACTTGTTCGTGCAGTGATGTCTTACTCATAGAAACTCTCTTTTCGTCGTCGATGGACGGATCAATCTCAGCGCTCGGGGCGGCGCGACCGGAAGTGTCTTACGTCCGTTTGTTTTCGCGGTGGCGTGAACGCGGCACTTTGATGCAATCATGGATCATGATTGCGTTACTATCTGCTAAGGATGAGTGAAGTTTGTATCACCTTCATGATGCGGGATTATGTGATCGCCAGAACAGAAGCGTGAGCGTTGCTTACCGATGTCCGTAGAAATCGGACAAGCGATGCGTGAGCCATGTTTACGCTCGAAGCACCGACATAACTTGCTCAGATCGATCTCCAATCGTCGCATTGATCATTTATCAACGCAAATGGCGGAGCCACAAAGCCAAGGAATCATCGGCGATACGGGCAAGTCTCGAAAGCAAAATCGTACCTGAATTGACATGACAACTTGCCGGAAAAAGAAACCCGGGCACGCGTCGAGCCTCCCCTTTCACCAAACAATGACAGGATATTTCTGCTTTGGAGCCTCTGGCAAAGGTTTGGTATCGCGCGTGTTGTCCTGAGCGACCGGCTTGGCCTCACCCGGATGTTCAGTGGGAGTGATCGGTGTATTGGACATGGTGTTTCCTTTTCGGGAACGAACCTAAAATAATTTTCTGGGCGCTCGTTGGAAGTGGGGCCTATACCGCTGATCACAATGGGCGCATGCGACAACAAGGAAATATAGTTCGAAAGCAAAACTGCTTTGCCCCGCGATCACAAAGCCATTGAGACAAGAGTCTTTGCAGCTGGCCTCATCGCGCGGCTGATAATGTTCAATTATGTTGCCAGCCAGCGCGGACTTACACGAGGGCGCTTCGGCACGGATTTCCACGATGCGCTGACAGCGTAAGCAACTGACGCGCAGAACGTGGCGTGGGATCTCCGATCATAAGGCGGATGTGGAGCGTATTTACGCCCGCAGGCCATTTGGAAAGACTTCGGCAGTCGCACCGGAGATCCGTCCGTCGGTGAATTCTCCGACGCGGTGGTGTTGAAAGCGTTCGGCGAAGCTAGCGATCTATCAGCCCTTTTAACTCGGAGCTCGCTCACCAAGCGAAGGCCATTTCTCACGGCTGTTGCAGACTTGTTACCAAGTCACCCATTCGTCGCCCCTCCAATAACCTCGCCCCTCATGTTCGCGGAAGACGACATGCGGGTCGGCGCGCCAACTATCGTCGTGAAGGACGATCCTCGCGTCCGGCGGGTAGCTGTACTGATCCGGTGTGTGCCAGCACACGTTTTCCGAACAAACGATTCCCGCCGAAGCGGTCAAGGACGTAAGGACTACAGCGCCGGTTCCGGCAGTTAATGCCAGGATAGTTTGCGCAAAGAAGTCATTGAAAACCCTTCAGCTGATAAATGCACTGCGCCGAGCCTTCGAGAGATTTTGCGGTTAGCGAGCTTCGAATCTGGACTTGCTGGGCTGCGTCACACTTACGGGATCGGACGCCGGAAAGGAGTCGATCAACCCTTCTTCGAGCTGTTGATCGATACGTCGGATACTTGCTCTATCGATATCCCTCACGCTCATGGCCAAATCGTCGTTTACGCGTTTGATCTGCCAGTGAACGTACTCGATGATATCACCGAACTCAGCCTCGATATCGCTAGCTGATATGCCCTCCGTTTGAGCCATCTCAACGCACTTGCGAGCAAGCGCCCTAGCGAGCCTGGTGTCCCCTTTCGCCTGATAACCCTCGGCACGGATGTGAAATTGAATCCAAAAGTCTACGAATGTACGAACCTTATCGCCCAAAGCGTCCTCCATCCGTTATTCGGCGATCAAGCGTACAGCGAACCGCTATCGCCTATCTAATGCTAGTCGCTGAGATCTATCTCAAGGATTCCGGCCTCGGGTGATCGAAAACAATAGAAACGCAGCGCGCTGCCATCTGAGGTGGATCGGAACACCACTTGGTCATCACCATTCCACTGGCTCAGCTCCGCCACCAAATCATGGACCGTTAACAGCCTCTCGATATCTGGCGCGTTCCTGACTGGGGGCACACCGCCTGGGCGAACTTCATTATCGCGATTCATGATCAAACAACTCCGGTAAATTCTCAGCCGTTTAGGACCGTCCGGTTAGCCGGACAAGCCATCGCCTAGCTCGACTACAGCGTCTATTCGCAAGGCTTCTTTCAGATCATCTGGATCAATATCGAACGACTCGGTCGTTAAACGCGCTCTGCGCGAATCGGTCGCTCTGAAGGACGTCGCTATCCGGCGGAACGCGAGGAACGACAAACCTTGGATTTCCTCCTCGTCGGTTACAACCTCGTAGGTACCCGGCGGAAACGGCCGATCGATGCCTTCGATGCAGAAGCTATGTTTGAAAACGACGGAGTCTCTACGGGATCTGACGGTCATAAAACGCTCTCCGGTCACGTTGTCCCTCGAAGCTCCGACGGAGATAACCGCGGAGATCTCGATCACAACATTCGATCTAAAATTACCAACGCCAAATGACAGAGCCCAGAATGACGAGGCCAAGGAACAGAGGAATAACAATCGGCGGAACAAGCCAGTCCCGGACGCGGGATGGTGTCTGAAGCGACATAACAACCTCCCACACATACCCACATTGTCGTGAACTGTGGGGGTTGACTTCTGTAAGGACTAAAATTCTGGACGCTCTTTAGGAAAGTGGGGGTATGAGCGCGTGATCGCAATGGGAGTTGCGCGATAATAGGAAATTTCGTTCTTGCAAACCGCTTGCGGCGCGATCACAGGAAAGTCCTGCACGGCAATAGCCGCGCCCGCGTTCGATGCCTGGCGTCGGGGCCGCAACTATGATGTTTGTGGGCGAACTTGCTCGGTTAAAACGCCGGCCAAGTTCGCCTAATTGCTGCGGCGCCATGTTCCCATTGCGCCGCCCTCCCTCGCTTTCTCCACCATACGCTCCCGCTGTCCGCGACAGGCCGGTTACTTGCCGCTCCAGCCGCCGAGCCACCCAATCAATCGGCGCGAGCACGGGGGGTGTCGCCGGTCAGCTTTGCAGACACGCGCTGCATCTGGCGCGTTTCGGCGGAAATCGATAAGTATGGGTTATTCGCTGCAAATGAACGGCGGTGCTGGATGTGGGACTCGATACCAAAGTGGGTGCGCTACGGCGTCGGCGTGATCGTCACCATTTTTGTCGGGATCGCCATTTGGTACATGAGCCAATGAACGAAACGCCGAATTGGATTGCGTCCGGTAAGGAAAGTTGAAGGTTCGACGGGCTGATCCTCTGTCGGTCGCGGTTGTTTTTGCTGGGAGTCATCACCACATACAATTGACCCAACAAAAATAGGCAGCCGTGAAACCCTTAAAAGATAAGCAGGAAGAAACTCAGCCTGAGGAACTTCGGCCTCGGAACACTCAACGCGCGGATATCATCCCGACCGCAGGTTTTGCAATGGTCGTGGACGGAAAGCTGAAGGCTAACTTTGCCGATGAGGAAGTCGCTAAGGCGGCTGGTGCTGAGCTACTGGTAAGATTTCCAATACTTCGCGTAGAAGTATACAACGCCGAAACTAAAGTCCGCACCAAAGTCGATGCGATGCGTTAATCCAGTAAGTCGTCACGCTCATCCACTGGAGACCATACAATCCGGCGGGCGTTCGCAGGTGCGTTGTGGTCGCGTGGTGTGACGTCCGCCATTCGAGCGGTCGGCCGTAACCCGCGTGATGCAGAGCAATTTCCTCAAAATCGATCGCGTGCTCTTCGAACCCGCCGACAGGAAGCAGACGGATCGCGTTGGCGAACGTAAGCCCATCCAGCGATTATGAAGTTCAAGGCGTTGCACCCGTGTCAACGACAGGAAATCCTTCAGTTCCGTCTGCAATGCAACGTTTGTTCCATGCCATAGTTGCATCATCGGGCAGGTCGACGAGTTCACGCAACTTCAAAAAATCTTTGCGGCCAAAGCCATGCGCTCCGTAGCTCGCGCCTCCGCTAGCCGTCGATTCAATTCGACCACGGCGGCACCAACGCAATCAAGAGCCAGGCGCGCTTTCGTTGCATCATCGTCGGCGGCAAGGATGTCAGCATCACTGCCCATAAATAGGAACGGATGGGTTCAGCCGACGGGTTACGATTGGGACTCATTCTTGGGTCGGACGGTTCGGGAAATCTCTCCTTCTCATCAATCCCGAGAATGCCGAGGCCCTGGCCGCGCCTCCGAGGCGCCAGCAGAAAGAAAGATGGGTGATATGATGCTGTGGATCACTCTAGGCGCCGTTTATCTCGCCATCGGCGCGGTCATAGGACTAGTTTTGGAAGATAGATATTCTCGCAGATCATCCGCAGGCCCACGATCGCTTAAAGACTATGTGCGTTCCGCGTGTACCTACGCGTTTATCTGGCCGATATTATTTTTCTACGGCAAACGGCGATGACCACGGTTTGCACCTAATGAGGACGGCGCGCGCAAACCCTCTTGAAAGACTTACGTCTTAGAGAAACGGACTCGCAGCCGTGTTTAGAGACCGGCTAGGCAGAATTTTTCAAAGTTTTATCCCGACGAGCGCGCGCAGCGCCGCAAACGCTTCGCTAATCAGGAAAATGCCTCGGCGCTCGGCCGCCTTGGGTGTAGCCGCGGCTCTCTCCGATTCGCGAGCGGTTACGTCCTCGATGGCCAAGTCGAGAATCTCAGCATGTGCCGCCTAGTTCCGGCCGCAACTCCCTCTCTATCTTCGCGCTCGGCGAAACATTCGAGCGGCGTGCCGGATTTGCAAGTTGAGTGAGTATTGGCCGGCATGAAGCGCTTCAGGTAGTGCGCGAACCATCTAACAAAAAAGGAACGGACCTACATATCAAGTCGAGGGCCCTATCCCCCTAGGATCCCGCACGGTCCCGCACCTTTTGCCCCCAAGAGTCCCGCGGGGCCGTGCGCCGCCCGTCGCAGAAAGCAGGAAGCCCCATAGACGCCTCACACAACGCCCAGATCACCTTCCGCGCCAATCAACTATGGGAAGAGGCCGGCAGTCCTGAAGGCGAAGAGTTCTATGCTCAGGCCGAAGAGGAGCTGCGCGAGCAAGAACGATCCAATCCCGATGCGCACGAATCTTCAGATTGACCACGAGCCCACTGTTATCTCTGATACCTATCCTCGATAAATCTCACCGATTGCCGCTGCATGTTTTGGTGCGCGTCATTGAGCCAATGGTAGCGGTGGTGGCACCGTCGGCAAAGCGAGCAAAGTCGTTATCGGACATGCTTAGATAGCGGCCGTTCTTCGGGTGCCGCTTATTATGCAGGTTTATGTCTTGTCGCTCTTGCAGCGAGCGCAGATCTTCTTGTGTAGCGAATAGTGTTAGCTGATTGCTCGTCCGGCGTCTGAAGGCCGAGTGAGTGGTAGGCGGTCCAGCTCTTGCGAGGGATTTTGCGGCCGTCACGCAACGCTTCGAGAGCACCGCTGAGATCGGATCCGTAGTTTTCTTCCATTGATGTTGATTGTTCTTATCCCTATTCAGTTTTCAACGAGCCGCTATCAGTTTACGCGCTGTGTGGTTTACATCCGTTGAACGGAGCGGATGGCCTGGGAAGGCGGAATTGGCGCATAAACAATTAAAGCTGCCCCGCATTCGCAGAACGGCTCGTATTCGGTATGTCTCCGCCAACAATGGCGCAGATGAATTCTACCACATCGGTAAAATGCACACGCGCAATCGTCATTGTTTCAAACAAAGGCATATGTGACGTCTACCACGCCTCGAGCCGCGCAAGCTTCGCTATTCCCACCCTAACGTTCAGTTCGGGCTAATCAGGAAGTCTCTATACTTGCGGTCCCAGCCCTTCATATGCCTGAGCAATGCCTGGCGCCGCTGTTCGGGCATGCCGGGGCCGTGTTCTATGAAGTCCTGAACAGTCTTCTTGAACTCGTTTGCCCGCGACTCCGAGCCCTGCGTCAGGTCGCCGTACTGCGCGACGATTTCCGTCACCCGAACTTCTATGTCATCCATCTATATGGTCCTCTGAGGCCTATCTGATATGGTGACCGCGCGCCCACATAGCTAGCTCCGCCTGCTCCGAAAGTCCTTGAACGAAGCGTCGATCAGGGGAGCTTGTCGAGCACGATCAGCTGCCGCTCCTCGCGCCTGCCGGACGCGCTTCCAGGAATGCCTCCAGGGTATCCTTGACCTGCGGCACCTTCACGTCGGTGCTTTCGGGCCCGTCGCTGAAGCGCGCGAGTATCTCCTGTATCTGCTTCTCGGCATCGTCATCATCGCTTATCCTCATGCTCCCATCAGCCCTTCTGCCGAACGGTAAGAGGGCAGCCCTGATATTTTCGAAGCCGGCGCGCGGGTTGCCGTTGGTTTGAAATCCGCCGTCATCAGCGATGTTGCGTACCTCGATCGAAGACATCTCCATCGCCGATAAGGTGCAATGGCGCCCGGTTCGCAATGGCGATGTGATCTCCGTCCCCGCTGGCACATGCATGCGGTCGGCGCCGAAAGCCGGAAATATCGCGGTCGCAGATCTTGTGCGCTAGCGTTCCGGGCTTATGTCAGGAGCGGCTGGCACTCGCTCATTACGACTGCCAATTCCAGAATCCCAACAGCAAAGTAGGATCGCATGAACTTCCGTCCGCTTCACGATCGCGTCGTGGTCAAGCGTATCGACGCCGAAGACAAAACCGCTGGCGGCATCATCATTCCGGATACGGTCAAGGAAAAGCCCTCTCAGGGCGAAATCACTGCCGTCGGGCCTGGTGGCCGTGACGAGGCAGGCAACCTGATCCCGATCGATCTCAAGGTCGGCGATCGCGTGCTGTTCGGCAAGTGGTCCGGCACCGAGGTAAAGCTCGACGGTCAGGATCTCCTGATCATGAAGGAAAGCGACATCATGGGCGTTCTCACCGATCTGCCCGCCGCCAAGAAGAAGGCCGCGTAAGCATAGCCATTTTTCCTAATCCTGAGGAGTCGGCGCAGCCGGAGTCTCGAAGGATAAGGCTCGCAATCCAAATCTCATTTCTCAAGAAACCGTCCAATCGCGCGGTCTTTGGGATCTGACGAAAACGGAGATCATTATGTCAGCCAAAGAAGTCAAATTCGGCGTCGATGCTCGCGACCGCATGCTGCGCGGCGTCGAGATTCTCAACAACGCGGTGAAGGTCACGCTTGGTCCGAAGGGCCGCAACGTCGTGCTCGACAAGCCCTATGGTGCGCCGCGCATCACCAAGGACGGCGTCACCGTCGCCAAGGAAATCGAGCTTGAGGACAAGTTCGAGAACATGGGCGCGCAGATGGTGCGCGAAGTCGCTTCCAAGTCCGCGGATGCTGCCGGCGACGGCACCACCACCGCAACGGTTCTGGCGGCTGCGGTTGTGAAGGAAGGCGCCAAGTCGGTCGCCGCCGGCATGAACCCGATGGACCTGAAGCGCGGGATCGACCTCGCGGTGGAAGCCGTGGTCGCCGACCTCGTCAAGAACTCCAAGAAGGTCACCTCGAACGACGAAATCGCCCAGGTCGGTACCATTTCATCCAATGGCGACACGGAAATCGGTAAGTTCCTTGCCGACGCCATGAAGAAGGTCGGCAACGAGGGCGTCATCACGGTTGAAGAAGCCAAGTCGCTCGAGACCGAACTCGAGGTGGTCGAGGGCATGCAGTTCGACCGCGGCTATATCTCGCCCTACTTCGTCACCAACGCCGACAAGATGCGCGTTGAAATGGAAGATGCCTACGTCCTCATCAACGAAAAGAAGTTATCTCAGTTGAACGAATTGCTTCCGTTGTTGGAAGCCGTGGTGCAGAGCGGCAAACCGCTTGTGATTATTGCCGAAGACGTCGAAGGCGAGGCGCTTGCCACGCTCGTGGTCAACCGGCTTCGTGGCGGCCTCAAGGTTGCCGCCGTCAAGGCGCCGGGCTTCGGTGATCGCCGCAAGGCCATGCTGCAGGACATCGCCATTCTGACCGGCGGTCAGGCGATCAGCGAAGACCTCGGCATCAAGCTCGAGAACGTCACGCTGCAGATGCTCGGCCGCGCCAAGAAGGTGATGATCGACAAGGAGAACACCACCATTGTCAGCGGGGCCGGCAAGAAGGCCGACATCGAGGCGCGCGTGAACCAGATCAAGGCGCAGATCGAGGAAACCACCTCGGACTACGACCGCGATAAGCTGCAGGAGCGTCTCGCTAAGCTCGCGGGCGGCGTCGCGGTGATCCGCGTCGGCGGCGCGACCGAGGTCGAGGTGAAGGAGCGCAAGGATCGCGTGGACGACGCGATGCACGCCACCCGCGCGGCAGTCGAGGAAGGCATCGTGCCGGGCGGCGGTGTCGCCCTGCTCCGTGCTTCCGAGCAGCTCAAGCGCATCAAGACCCAGAACGACGACCAGAAGACCGGCGTCGAGATTGTGCGCAAGGCGCTTTCCGCGCCCGCCCGCCAGATCGCAATTAATGCGGGCGAAGACGGCAGCGTCATCGTCGGCAAGATCCTCGAGAAGGAGCAATATTCATATGGCTTCGACTCGCAGACTGGCGAATACGGCAACCTGATCTCCAAGGGCATTATCGACCCTACTAAGGTGGTTCGTGTGGCAATCCAGAACGCAGCGTCCGTCGCGGCCCTACTGATCACCACCGAAGCCATGGTGGCCGAAGTGCCGAAGAAGAACGCAGGCGCCGGCGGGATATCCCCGGGCGGCGGCATGGGAGGTATGGATTTCTAAGTCCAGCCGTTCAGACCGTAAAAGAAAGACAAAGGCCCGGCATCGCCGCCGGGCCTGCTGCGCTGACGCAGCCCTTCGTCGAGGTCGGCGCGGTCGCTCATCGGCTTGACCTGCAGATCGCGCGCATGGAAGTCGCGGTGCTCGCGAAGTCGCTTGATCTCACGACGGCGACGCGGTTCGTCACGCTGCTCGACGTCGCTGGCATCGACCGGCGGACGCGTGATCCGGAGGGGCGCTGTTCCGCGAGCGCGGCTTCGATGTGCAATTTCACATTCCAGTCTAGGACGGCGGCGAGACTCGCGTGCGTAAGTCGGACGCCATATACGCCGCCGCGTTCAACCGCCTCACGGAGAAGGCCGTCAACGTGCGGTCGGAGGCGCGCGATGCGTATCGGTCGTACCGCTCGACCTACGACATCGCCGCGCAGTATCAGCATGAGGTGTTGCCGCTGCGCAAGATCATCGCCGAAGAGATGCAACCTCGCTTTTCGCAAATGCAAGACAATGGACCTGTCCCTGTCGCAAACCCCATCCGGCTGGCGGTTGATCGGAATCGCGCGATGCTGCTGCTCGATGTTGGATTTGTGCAGACTGATCTTTGGAACGGTGATCGACCTACTGCGGTCGCGAGTTGCGCTTGAGGCAGAAATTCTGGTCTTGAGGCAACAAATCAATGTGCTGCGGCGAACTCGTCCCAGCAGACCTCCCTTCATCTCGATTGACCGACTGATATTGGGAGGTGTCTGCCGGCTGTTTCCCAAGATGTATGATGCACTGGCGATCGTCCGACCGGATACTGTGATCCGTTTGGCATCGTGCCGGTTTCAGCTTGTATTGGCGCTGGAAATCGAGGCATCGCTGCGGTCGACCGGCTGTGCCGTTAGAAATTCGCCGGTTGATCCTCCAGATGAGCCTCGCCAACCCGTTGTGGGGAGCGCCACGAATCCATGGCGAGCTTCTCAAGCTGGGCATCGAGATCGGCCAGACCAGTGTGGCCAAGTATATGGCGCGGAGGAGGGCGCCTCCGTCGCAGGGTTGGAAGACGTTTCTTCGCAACCATGCTGACGGTATCGCGGCGATGGACCTTTTCGTGGTTCCGACAATCTCGTTCCGACTGCTCTATGGGTTGCTGATCATGGGCCACGGCCGGCGGCAGATCCTGTGGTTTGGAGTCACCGCGCATCCGACGGCCGAGTGGATCGCCAATCAGCTCACTCAAGCGTGTGGCTGGGAGCAGGCCCCTCGTTACCTGATCCGGGACCGAGACGGCGCATACGGCGAAATATTCATGCGTCGGGTTCGGTCCATCGGTATTCGCGACCGCCCGACGTCTCCTCGCTCACCGTGGCAAAATGCATATGCCGAACGGCTGATCGGATCGATCCGCAGGGAATGCACTGATCATATCGTGGCATTCGGCGAACGCCATCTGCGTCACGTGCTGCTTTCGTACAAGAGCTACTACAACAGCACGCGCACCCATTTGTCATTGAACAAGGACGCGCCGATGTCACGCGCCGACGAGACAGCTGGACGCATTATCTGCCATCCGATCCTGGGCGGACTGCACCATCACTATGTTCGGATTTAATTTGCAGTAGGCACAAGTATGGGCACGTCACTGAACCATTATGACCGTCCAACTGTCGAAGCCGGCGGCCATGCTCACGCGCAAAACGTAGGCGGCGCCGGCTTCCTCGTCCATCTGCGTGACGTTGTAAGAGCACTCGCCGGTGCCGGCCTGCAGGCCAAACGATGCAGTGGGCTATCCGTTTTCGATGAGACGCCGGCGTCTCCGCTTCGACCGTAGTTGGATCGGTTGGAGAATCGCCGCTTGGCTTAGAGATTACAACGGGGTTCGGCACACGCAGTGCGATCGGTAACAAGGCGCCGATATCTCTGTTGAATGGCTCATCGGCGCCACTGCAGACATGAGCCCTAAACCAAAAAATTCCAGCGCACGCTGGTCAGCTCGGGGAGCACTTCAAAATCAACTTCTCTCTCTTCCGAAATGAGTATAACAATTTCCACGACTATTTTCTTTGGGAAGTCAGCTACAAGAGTTATTCAACGATCTCAATGTCGAAGACACTGTCTGTAGCCCATCCATCATGTCTTTCAAGACCTGAAACATCCTCGAAAACAATGAAATTAGTTTCGTGCGGAAATGATTGCGGGAAACGATTACGGTGGAAATTATTTCCATTGCTCGCGGCTCAATGACGGGTTGGTTTTATGCTGAGGGAAGCTGCAGTCGCTTCACGAGTTATCAAGGTGCCTTCGCTTTCAGCTTGGCGCAAGATACCCTCACCACCTTAAAACAAGAAGGGTTAGCGTTTTTTAAGAACATCAATGAGCCTGATAACGCGGCAAAACATCAATACTTTGGTGGAGTGTGGAAAGCCACTCCCGTTCCGCCAATCGCCTTCTCCAATGGCTTGCCCGGAAATCTATATTGCGGTGCGATTTCTAGGTGGTGGCCCAAGGGCGTCCCGGCAGTTACTATCAATCAGCGAGCCGTCGAACTCTTTATGTGTTTCCCGATTTGGGTCTAGTCGTGGGCGACGCTTCTGATAGGTAGCGGCGCCGTCTTGATGTTATCTCCCATGCAATTCAAAGATATCATCAGCGCCTTCCGTCTGATCTTCCAGATTCGAAAAGCCCGCCAAAGGCCCGGCGACGCGTCGGCAAAATTGCAGAGAATCAAATTTGTTGCTGCTCAGCTGCTGAGATGTGCGAGAAATGTAATGTCAGTCGGAATATTCTGTTACTGACTGCTTATCGCCACTTAGGCACTGGGCGCTCTTGAGGCGTTCCGCGTCGTTGTCGATGATGGTTCGCCGCGGTTCACTGCCAAGTCGCGAACCTGCATCTGCCGCCATGGCAACCGCCACCCTGCAACATCGGGCCGAGCAACATGGCAACGGCACTCGCCGAGCCGGACCCCCAGCGCGGCTACACGGCCGCTGCATTGCTTCGTCAGCGGATGTTGCGATGTGGGGTCTCGCATGGAACCCCGACCCAGTGGCCGCTTGTGAGATGGCGGAGGCGAAGTCCCAACGCCCTCGAAAACTGAGATAAATGCGGGTGAGTTACCTCATCAGGGGCTTTATTGTGATCACTACCAAAGGAAGATTCCGTCTGGAACATGTTTTCTATAAAGGCCCGTCGGCCCGGTTGTTTGCGCAGTCCATGCGCGACCATTTGCCCTTCGCCTCGGCGGAACAGAAGTCCGAGTTCGTTAGTTCTGACCTATTCGCGGTAATTTAGCGCGAAGGAGGTAACAATATGGACTGGAACCAAATTGAGCAAAACTGGGATCAGGTCAAGTATAAGGCCAGAGATCAGTGGGGCAAGCTCAGTTCCGATGAGCTCTTGGAGATCTCCGGCGATCGTGATCGACTCGAAAAGAAACTGATGGAGCGCTACAGGTACTCGGAAGACACGGTCAAAAAGCAAGTCGACAGCTGGTATGCGAAGGCGCAATCTTGGCCTGACACGAAAGAACCGCCGCGCTGGGCGGGATACTAAGGCCCGGCTACGTTCTGGCCGCCGAGTGTCACACGTTTGGTGATGGACGGCGGCCTGATTCGAGTTGCTATTACCCCACGCGGTTTCCTCCGCGGCGATCCGATATTCAGATTAGGCGCGGGCCTCTCGCCCAGAGGGGGGACTGTATGGCGGTCAAGGCCCCCCAAGAGCGGGTGCCTGCCGTCCTGCTGAAACTGCTGGGCGGAGCGAGGGAGGTCGAACTGGCGGAAACGGCGGCCGAGGGATGGCCGGGCCGACCGGACGGGTGCGGCGAGCGCGGGTCCAAATCCGTCAGGCCGGACGGACTTCCCGCAAGCTGGAATAACAGCAGGCTAGCCGAGCCATATTTTACGAACGAAGTCCCGTGCCTCTTGCAATGCCGCATCAGTTTCGACGTTTCGTTGTGTCAAAACCTTTTCAGTGAAATCTGGCCCGTGCCGCGCTTCAATCGTCCTACAAAACCCTTCAAGTTCGCCAACTGGTACAATCCAGAGACCTCGCGTGCCGCATGATTCAACCAACCGGTCAAAGATCGTAATCGGCGCACCACGTCCAAATCCAGTGCGACCAACTTTCTTAATCTGATCCCACGGCGATAGACTTTGAAATATCGATCTGATGTTGCGCTCGACCTGCTTTGGGAAAGGTTTGTTTCCGCTTACGTCTTGAACTTCGGTCTGGATCCGGTGCCGCACTTGGTCTGCAGTCAGCGGCGGCCTTGTATTCACAACCGTGTTGTTAAGCGAATTCCAGTCGCCTTCAATTTCGTTCCAGTCCCCGCCTAGTGTTTCGAACAGTTGCCGAAACGTTGTCTCATCGTTGAGTATATCAATATCGGCTATTACGGATAGCGGAACATCAAGGGAGCGCAGAAGACCAGCAAGCTTTCGCATGCGGCTCTTTCCTCCTGCATGAATAAACAGAACGTCCGGCGCGCTGGAACCACATACAGACTCCGTGTGAAGGATGGTGTGATAAAATAGGCAATCACTTTCAGACTCGGCTATGAAAACAGCTTGATGGAAGACGCCAGAAAGGACACGAGAGTAGCGGGTTAGGGGATCGTTGGCGATCGCGGTCGTCTTTTCCTGTCCGAGTGTTCCCCGTCAGCGCCCCTGAGACAAACTGAGGATCTTCACGAAAGGAGGATTTGTGGTTCATCGTAGCCGTAAGGAGCGAAGATGAAGCAGAAATCCGGGCCGGGCAAAGCGTCGGCAGAACAAGTGCTGAAGGACATTCGGCGCCAGACCCGTCGGCAGCATTCGGCGGAAGAGAAGTTCCACGCAGACCTATCCTTCGCCTTCGCAGGTCTACGGAATGGAATGAAATGAAACAAACATTATTCGCTCTCGCCCTCACTCTTGTCGCGTCTCAGGCGCTGGCCCAATCGCGGCCCTACTATGATTCGACCTACTACGATTCGTCCGGGCGCACTGCCAGGCACTCGACAACCGACTGCCAGGACTCGAGTGTCTCGATCCGAGCGTGTCGGCTCGCTCGTCCACGAGCGGGAATCGATCTACGACTTATGAAAAAACCTTTGGGAAGAATTGCTCCTCAAAGGAGGGAACGTCCTTCTTAACCGTTGAGCGCCACTCTTCCTCGCGCTCCCAGCGTACCGCCTCACTCTGCAGAGCGATCCCCCGCTGCAGCTTGCAACAGCAGCCGTCGCAGCCCTCAGTCTGCCCACAACGACGAACGCTCTTACGGGCCCTCCTACCTGTGTCTCCGCTCCTACTCAGCGTGCCGCCGTTCCAGCGCCCACTGCACCACCTGCTTCATCAAGTGCGGGTACGGCCGCGCTGCCATGGAGGGCTTATCTGCAGCGGCGTCGGGCCCACCTCGTCGGAATACTTGCTTGCGTCAGAATATTTTGCCAGTCCGCTGGCATGAGCCAAGCGAATGCACCAAGATTTTCGTCAAGAAGCGCCTGGCTAATTGAGTCACACTGATCGTCATGCCGACCGCTGGGAAACGCGAAAAGTTCAGCCTCGAAGTCTGGGAGCCACGCGGCTCGCTCGGGTAGGAGTGCTTGGCCGGATTCGAACTTTGCAGAGGCTGCGGCCATGCGCGTGGCTTTATCGCCTTCGGGCCTCACAGCGACGATGCCGGCGACCATTCCTGTCAGTTCCTGAACGAGCATCATGCCGGCACCGGCATCTTCAACCAAAACGCGGCGGGCCTTCCAGGCGTCGGCAAGCTCGCGGATTTTGGTTTTGAGCTTGGGATAGTCGACCTTACCTCTCCAAACATCGACAAGGAAATATCGCCTTTTGGATGCCAAAATCCAGGTCGTGCAAACCGACCAATCGTTTTCCGGACCGCCCTTACTTGCGGTGTCCCAACTTTGAAGAACCACGAGGCGCTCCGAAGTTGGCGGCAATTCACTGTAGCGTTGGATCCAATGGCGCTTCACCATGGCGCCGCCGGGAGGGGTCGGCATCTGTTGATACTGGGCAGAGAATGCATCGCTGCCAAGCTGGAGCTGTAGAGCGTTCAAAACCTCAATGGGTTCGCGTTCAGGTGACAATGCTTCACCGGTTCTGCGTTGATGTACCTGGCCATTCCAAATGGGAACGCATTCATCTAACGGCGCGATGGCCGGCAGGCTGAGTAACTCCCATTCATCAGAGGTTTCAGTGAGAAATCCGGTCAGGTCATCCATATGTACGCGCTGCATCACAACGACAATCGCACCTGTACGCTTGTCGTCCAGGCGAGATAGTAATGTGGTGTTGTACCATTGATTGACTGCTGTTCGCTTTGTTTCGGAAAGCGCGTCATCGGGCTTGAGTGGATCATCGATAATAATGATGTCACCGCCGCGCCCGGTCAGAGTACCTCCCACTGATGTGGCCATTCGAAAGCCGCGGGCAGTGAGCTCGATCTCGGTTTCCGTGTTTTTAAACGGCCCAATCCGTGTCGTTGGAAAAGTTGATTTGTACCAGGACGATTCCAAGACGGCCCGAAAATCGTTGGAGTGCTTTTTGGCCAGATCACCAGAATAGCTGGCACATATGATCCGACGTGCAGGATCCAAACCAAGGACGAAAGCTGGAAAAGCGACCGAGGCCGATATTGACTTCAGAGAGCGCGGGGGCATGTTGATGATTAGCCGCTTGATTTCGCCTCGTCTGACGCGTTCGAGCTGGAACGCGATCGCTTCGATAAGCCAGCTGGCGACATAGGCCTGCCCAGGTGTCAGGGTCTGAAACACTTTTTGTAGAAAGGCTCTGAAATCAGCACGTAATAATGCCTGCAGGAGCCGAGCGTCAGTGTTCATAGCCGCTTCTCCGCTTGCCGGATTTGTTCTTGGCCTCCTTGGGATCTGCGGTCTTGTCGAGGAAATTCGACAAGATCTCACGATCCTCAGCAAGAATTTCATTGAGACGAACGTCGGTTTCTGGCGACTCCCCGTACCGATCGTAGAGAGCGAGCAGGAGTTTTAATGCTCTCGGTTCGCTCCGCATCGCATCGTTGGCTAATCGGCGCAGAATAACCTCCAACGCTGGCAGTCGGCGCGTCCTCCCATTCTCGGTGACTGCGATCTTTTGTTGAAGGATCTCCTGCAACAGCGCACCGACCGTGCGGCTGCCTTTGGGTCGTCCCCTGGGATTGCCACTTGTCCCTTTTGGGAATTGTGTCGCCTTGGGTGGGCGTCGATAGCCCACGGAATAACTCGATGGTTTTGAGCGCGTGGGTCTACGCATGGCCGCGCTCCTTGTTTCTTGAGCGATGCTGCTTCGGCTCACGCAGGCCATTGATCGCCCTCTTGCGATCTGCGGACTGTTTGGGGCAGGTCTTTTGAACTGCCGCCACCGCACGAGGAGAGTCGCCGATTTCCTGGTCTTGACGAAGCGCAGCTATCTCCTCAAATGTTCGCCCATCGCCTTCTAATGTGGCTTCGAGCTTCGTCAGAGATTGCCAGCGCTGGATCGCCACATCGACATAGCGCGGCTCGTACTCCATGCCACAGGCTGTTCGACCGATTTTCTCAGCCGCCAGAAATATCGTGCCGGACCCGGCGAACTGGTCCAGGACAACATCACCGCGTTGCGTACAATCGAGCAGCGCGTCGGCGACCAGCGCAACAGGCTTCACAGTAGGGTGGCTGGCAAGATCCTTCATCCGGTTTCGGCTGAATGCATTTGCTCCTGCATAAGTCCAGACGTTGGATCGATTGCGCCCGAAACGGCCCAATTCAACATTGTTGCGGTGCGCCTGGCCGCCAACCCGAAACACGCCGATCAGTTCATGCTGTGATCTGTAGAACGAACCCTGGCCTGCGTTGGACTTGTTCCAGACCACGAGATTCAACATCGTCCCAAAGAGCTTGCGACCAACCTCGATCAGGATCTCGATGTGACGCCAGTCCATACAGACAAAGTGCACGGCGCCTCCTGCTGAGATGCTAACGCCGTTTCCAAGGGTTTCTGAGAGAAATTGCCGAAACAGAGTTGGGGACATTTCACCAGAGGCGAAGGCGAATTCCGGATGCTGAATGCGACCGCGGCCCCCAATGGCGCTGACGCGTTGGTTATAGGGTGGATCGCAAAATACTGCCGAAGCGGACATCCCGTTCATTAAGCGTTGGAAATTCCCAGAGAGTCGCGCGTCGCCGCAGAGCAGACGGTGTTTGCCCAGTAACCACAGGTCTCCTCGTTGGGTTACTGGATTGCGCGGGAATGGCGGAACAGAATCCTCCGGCTCTTGTTCTGTTTGAGCCATGTCGGCCAGCAGCAAATCGATTTCAGCCGTTTCAAATCCGGTCAGCGAAACATCAAAGCCCTCAGCTGGCATCAGTTCTAACAACTCTTCGAATTCGATCGCGAGTATTTCCCGATCCCAGCCGGCCTGTTCGGCAATCCTGTTGTCGGCGATGAGATAGGCTCGCTTCTGTGTCTCGGTGAGATGACTGAACCGTAAAACGGACACTCGCGTAAGCCCTGCGAGTCGTGCTGCTTCGACAAAGCCGTGCCCGGCGAGAATCATATCGTTGTCGTCGACGATGACAGGCTTTATCTGGCCAAACTTATCGATGCTCGCCTTGAGCAGCCTGATCTGCTTTTTCGAGTGCTTGCGTGCGTTTCTCGGATTGGGACGAAGGGTCGCGATCGGAATCAGCTTGATCTCTGGAATTCCTTCACGAGTCTGAAGCGTCGTCGTATCCTTGAGATAGGACGGCGAGGTTGTTTCTAAGAGGTCTGTAATCTTCCGTGCTCTGACTGTCTTTGGGTTCCGGGACATCAATCTCGTCCCCCAGCCCGGTTGCGCGGAACCCGGCCGACTGCGTCGCGCACCCATTTTCTAATTTCGTACTTCGACGAAACCGTCTTCCGCGCAGTAATGCGGATACGTCTATGAAACCCGCGCAGATCCAATCGCACGTACGTTACCTTGAACGTGCGTGTGATGATGTTGAGTTCGTGGTTCAGAAGGAAGAAAACGTTTTCAGACATTGTTGCGACCTCAATCAAAACGGAAAGGCGGAAATCCGCCCAAGAAAAAGCACTCCTGCGCTTTTTCATCTCCGCTCAGATGGTCAACAACCGTCACGAACGCAGCGTCCATATGCCAATGGTTCGACCTGAAATCAAGCCCATTGGGTAGGGGATCAACAATGGTATTGAAGCGCGGGAACGAAGCTTTTGATGAACCGCGATCCGGACCGGCGCCACTAATTGTTGCGCGGACCCGGTCCTGTTTTGTGGACCCAGAGGGGCGCTCACGGCCAAATGATATCGTAAGCGTCTATTCCTGACACGTTATCTTAGTTGAGGATAGTTGCCGGGCGCCAGTTCCATGGCAAGAGCTGATCGAGCCGGCTCATGGGATGACCGGCCGACATGCGTTCAAGGATGTCCTTGAGATAGGTGAAGGGCTCGACGTCATTTAGCTTTGCCGTGGTGATGAGGGAGCAGACTGTGGCCCAGCGCTGAGCCCCGCCATCTGATCCGGCGAACAGGTGGTTCTTTCGTCCGAGCGTGACCGGACGAATGGCGCGTTCGACGGTGTTAGTGTCGAGCTCGATGCGGCCGTCATTGAGGAAGCAGCAAAGAGCATCCCAGCGGCTCAGGGCATAGCGAGTGGCATTGGCGAGCCCGCCGCGCGGCGGGATTTGGGCGAGTTGCATTTCGAGCCATGCTTTCATCGCCGTGACCAGAGGCAACGACTTTGATCGACGCATGCTTTGCCGTGCTTCCGCGGTCTGGCCGCGGATGGCGGCCTCGATCACGTAAAGCTCGGCGATGCGTCGCAGCGCTTCGGTCGCGACAGGCGAGGCGGTCGCCTGCTGCACCTCGTAGAACTTCCGCCTGGCGTGAGCCCAACAAGCTGCGAGCTGGATGGTACCGCCGTCGCGAAGCCGATCGAACCCGGGATAACCGTCGACCTGAACGATGCCGCTGAAGTTGGCCAGATGAGCAGCGGGACGCTCAGCCTTGCGATCCGGAGTGTAGAGATAGACCGCGGCTGGCGGATCCGGTCCGTTCCAAGGCCGGTCATCGCGGGCGTACACCCACAACCGGCCAGTTTTGGTGCGGCCGCGGCCGGGATCGAGTACCGGGATCGGCGTGTCGTCGGCGAACAGTTTCTGCGATGCAAAGATGTGTTCAGCGAGCTTGGATTGAAGGGGCTCCAGCCACCAGCAGGCGCCGCCGATCCAGTTCGCCAAGGTCGAGCGGTCCAACGTGACGCCCTGCCGGGCGAAGATCTGGCTCTGCCTGTAGAGCGGGAGGTGATCGCAGTATTTGGAGACCAGAACATGGGCGAGCAGAGCCGGGGAGGCCAGCCCCTTGGCGATCGGCCGCTCTGGTGCTGGCGCTTGATGGATAGTCCCGCAGGCCCGACAGCCATAGCGCGGCCGGCCGATGCGGATGACCCGCAGTCGCGCCGGCACATGGTCGAGCATCTCGCTCGTCGTTTCGCCGATCAAGTGTAGTATGCCGCCGCAACAAGGGCAGGTTTGATGCTCAACATCGAGCCTGACATCCTCGCGGGGCAAGTGCACCGGCAGGCTCGGGCGCTCGCTTTGGGTCCTCGGGGGACGGCTCTCGGCTGGCGGAGGCGGAAGGCTAGTTTCGACGCGCGCAAGATCGGCGTTGAGGTCTTCGAAGCCGAGTTGCAACTGCTCGTCATCGAGCCGCTCAGCCCGGCGGCCGTACTGGTTGCGCTGCAGCCTCTTGATGATGAGATTGAGCCGTTCGATCTCGGCCTTCGCCTTGCTGAGGCTGATGCGCTCGGCTACAAGCGAACGCACCAGCTTTTGCAGCGTCTCCACGTCGTCGGGCAGTGCGGCGAGATCGACGTTCATACGAGAAGAATCTAACTGACTCGCACCGTTCTCGCCGCATTTCTTGCATCATCGAGTCAATCGGTCGCAGATCATCCGGCAATTGCCGGACGCCAGCGTTGCTCAGGCGCGCGCCAATCGACACCTTCGATCAGCAGCGACAGCTGTGCTGAGGTCAACGACAGCGTTTCGCCAGGCGCAATGCTCGGCGGCCACAGAAAGACACCATGCTCGAGCCGTTTTGTGAACAGGCAGAAGCCGGTGCCATCCCAGTAGATGATCTTGATAAGGTTGGCCCTGGTGCGACCTCGGAAGACAAACAGATGTCCGGTAAATGGATCCTGGTGCAGGACGCCTTGCGCCAGCATCGCGAGACCGTCGATGCCTTTGCGCATATCGATGTAGCCCAGAGCCAGGTGCACCTTTACGTTTGGAGGAAGCAAGGCCGTCATGGCATGGCCCTCTCGGCCGCAGGTGTCGCTCCGTCGGCGATCTGCACAGTGACGAAGCCCAGCTCTTTCGCTGCGGCAACGTCCTGCTTCCATCGGCGCAGAACGCGCGGAGCGATGCCGTAGCGGCGCGAGATCTCGCTGCCGCTCGCGCCGGACCGTATCATCTCTTCAAGAATCCAACGCTTGTCGGCTTCGCTGAACCGTCGCCGATGCCCTTCACGTGGTCTTGGAACAATGGGCTCCGCTGCCGTCGAGGAGGGATAAGACCCCGGACTTACGAGGGGACTTAACGGCGGACTTAAGGGGCGTCGTCGATACAACAGCTTCCGCTTGGGCGGCTGTGGCTCCACTTTAAACAACGATCGCCAGTTGCCAAACGCCTTGAGCGGAATGCCGTGCGCTTCACAATACTGACGTTGATTCAAGTCGCTACGCGTCCATGCCTCGTGATGTGCCCGCCAAAAATCCTCGCCTTGACGCCTCCACCCTCGATGTTCGCTCGTCATGCTGTTCTCTCCATCTTCAAACTGAAGACAGGAACAGATCGGGGTCGCTAACGATCGAACAAGGGTGCGAGAAATGGACGCTTACCATGATATCGCTGATGCTAGAAATCATTTCCCTGTTTCGCAAAAAATATTCCCTGTTATGGGATTTAGGGAATTTCATAAAAAATGGCTGCAGCTGAGCCACTTTTAGCAATGCAAATCGCGTTCAAACGGCGGAAATCACTATTTTCCCTGTAATTTTCCCTGATAGCAGGGAATTTCGTTGCCGAGACCGGTTCGCATCCGACTGGGTCCGCCACCACCCAGTTCGTAGGGATCGAACTCGGTGGCACATCCGTCAATTTGTCGCGCATATTGCGGGGTTTTGGCGATGCGTTGAGTCTCTGCGCGCGTCTCTGGACCCAATAATCTCGCCAAAGGGCGCTCTGTCTCTGCATCGAAAATTCCCGTTCCTGGCCGAGCGGCAGAGACCGGTTCGCTGACTGGGTGGGCAGCCAATTCGGTCGCTGCAACCAATCGGTTCAAAGGGACATAGCCGGCGTCATGCTACTTTGGCGGGTTTGCACGGCGGTGGTCTGGCCGTCTGCGAGAAAACCTGTTCTCGGGAAGCTTCCAGAAACGGTTCCGCCGCGATTTGGAAAGGCAATACCAAACGGAGGTATCGCTCGTCACATCGGACCGAGAGCAAGCGCTTCGAACTGACGATCCCATTCAAGTGGGAGCTTGCGCAGTTGTTCGAGACCGATGCCGCGTGGCAACCGACCTTCAACGGCAGCCTTGGCAAGTGCGGGAGAGAGGAAGGCCAACGACAGCGTCATGTTGACGTGGCGCAGGCTGCATCGCTCGCGCTTTGCGATTGCTTGGGCGTCTGTCGCCGAATCTGTGATGAGTTCATCAAGCCAGCGCCGGCCGCGGGCGATCGCTGCGACCAGCGTGGCGCGTCGCTCCAGCTTGATCGGGCGGAGCGGAAGTTTTGCGGAGGTCGGGCGCAGGATTGACCGCGCTCGTTTGGAGGGTGGCTTGGTCCAGGGGATGACGATGTTGGAGTGGTCTTCTTCGATGGTGATGTCTGGATCCTGCTTCAGCTGGACGACGAGACGGTTTTGCTGGACCTCGATCCGTTCGATCAGCAAGGAGGCGTAGGTGTTGTCGATCGGGCTCGTGCTTTTGTTTCGCGGCTCCAGGACAACCTTGCGAACCCGATCGTCGATGTCAGGGGCTGGGACCCGAGAGACTGAGCCAACTGCGGCTGTAGCTGCATTCCCGAACAGAAGCGGCCGCGAGACGTAGTAGCTGTAGTGCCGGCCCTTCTTCTGGGCCTGGGTCGGCGCCATGCGATGGCCGGCGTCGTCAAACATCAGACCGGTCAGGAGATGGCTGAAGGAGGTCCGGGTTCTGGTCTGATGACTGCGCTGGTCCGTGAGCATCGTCTGGACCTGATCGAACATGTCGCGATCAAGGATAGGTTGTTGTTCGCCAGGGCAGATCTGCCCCTTGTAGTTGACCTCGCCGACGTAAAAGCGGTTGCGCAGCAGGTGGAATAAGGCACCACAGCCGAACGGAACACCGCCTCGAATTGCTCCGGTCTTGAGAACGCGCCGCCTGCTGACGATGTCGCGGTCCTTGAGGTCTCGCATCAAGGCACGGACACTGCCAAGTTCGAGATAGCGGGTGAAGATGTGACGGACCCGTTCGGCTTCTTCGGGGACGACGGCCACCTTGCCGTTCTCCATGACGTAGCCAAGGGGGAGGGGGCCACCGACCCAGATGCCCTTCTTCTTGGAAGCTGCAACCTTGTCCCGGATGCGCTCCGAGGTGACCTCCCGCTCGAACTGGGCAAAGGACAAGAGAACGTTGAGGGTCAGGCGTCCCATGGACGTTGTGGTATTGAACTGCTGGGTCACCGAGACAAACGACACCCGATGGGCATCGAACAGTTCGACCAGTTTGGCGAAGTCGGCGAGCGAGCGAGTCAGACGATCGACCTTATAGACCAAAATGACGTCGATCTTGCGGGCCCGGATATCCTCCAGCAGGTTTTGAAGTGCCGGCCGGTCGGTTGATCCGCCGGAGAAGCCGCCATCGTCATAGCGGGTCTTGACCTGCACCCAACCGGCATGGGCCTGGCTTTTGATATAGGCACTGGAAGCCTCAAACTGGGCATCCAGCGAGTTGAACTCCTGATCGAGGCCATTCTCGGTCGAGACCCGGGTATAGATCGCGCACCGGACGAGCTCTCGGGACACCGCTTTTCCCGCCCTCACGGCGCATCCTCGCCGCCGACCGTGTTATCCCGCAGCCCAAAGAAGCGGGGGCCGCTCCAGCGGGTGCCGGTGATGGCGAAGGCGATCGCCGAAAGGCTGTCGTACCGTGTCCCGTCCCACAGGAAGCCACCATCAACCACGATGGCCCGCTGGGTGGTGCCGTTCCATTCCCGGGACAGGATGGTGCCGGCTTTCAGCTCGACCTGTCCGCGGTCGAAGGCGACGAGCTTGGCCATGACGGATTCGGGTGTCTCCTTCTCGACGATGCGATCAAGGAACTGGCGAATCGCCGGATCGAGGTCGCCCGACTGATCTGCCTGTCGCCGATAGCTTACAATGGCTGTCTGGAGATGTTTCGGAAGATGCGCCAGCGTGGACCAGCTTGACCGACGACCACGAGACTGCGGTCGCCGACCACCGAGATCGCGATGACGCGCGAGCTCGCCCCTCGAGGCTTCAGCCATCGTCAGGCCTGCTTCGCTGCAATGACGCGGTAAATGCGCTGATCTGCTTCAACGGCTGAGACCAACTCGAGCCCAAGCTTCTTACGGACCACGCCGGCCAAAAACCCACGCACGGAATGCGGCTGCCAACCTGAAGCTTCCGAGAGCGCGGCGATGGTCGCACCAGCCGGGCGCCTCAGAAGATCGAGCAGTTTTGTTTGCTTGTTCGCGCGTTCTCCGGCTGCGTGCCGTGCGGACTGACGTGCCGCTTTTGCCGTCTTAGCCACGCGAGCAGTTTTTGCACGGCTAGCGCGCTTCGATGACTTCCGATTGCGGGATGACTTTTGCATAGACCCTCCGAATAATGCGACATCAGCGTCGCACCATCCAAGGCCCCGTCAGCGATGTTGCGCTGCGGGGCCGATCCGAGGGCCATCTCACGCCACAGCAATGCTCGTTTCGCCCGCGAATGCCAGTCCTTTCTGCAAGAATCTCAATGCTAATGTCGAACATCTAATGGGAGCAGGCGCTTCGACAATCTAATCGAAGCCCCAAAATGCATCCGCGCCACTTCTGCGGCTCGACCAAAGTAGACGTGAGGGGCGGAAGTTCATGGCGAGGTCAAGAAGACGAGGCAAGGCAGTATTCAAAGCGCTCATCACGACGGCCGAGCAGATTATCAACTAGGCGGCTCGACTGGCGGGTCGCGGCAACAGCTTAGGCAGCTAGCCTGCAGATAGCGGCTGTCGTGGCATGCTGATCAAGATCGCTGTCCGCTTGATGGGATTGATAGCAGTGATGTTGGTCGCAACCAGAATTTATGTCTGGAGGAGAAAACGCCCCGTGTGGCATCAGCTTCGATCCGACAGAAGCTCTAGAATGTTCTCCTCAGGTCCGATATATCGCTTTAGCGCATTTTCGACGCAGTGGGCGCATTATGCAGGTGGCCTCTCTCTGGAGGAGATCGCGGAGCAGCATCTAGAAGCGGACCGCCTGAATAAACGCTACGGCAGTCAGTTCCATATCCTAAAAGGCATCGAAGCGGATATTCTCGCGGATGGTTCGCTCGATTATCCGGACAGCATTCTGGAGAAATTCGACTTCGTTGTGGTCAGCGTGCATAGCCGCTTCAAAATGCCGAAGAAGGAGCAAACGGATAGAATAATCCGTGCTATCCAAAATCCACACACGACGATTATAGGGCATATGACCGGCCGCCAGCTCCAGCGCCGCCCTGGCTACGACATCGATGTCGATAAAATATTCAGAGCCTGCGCCAAATATGGCGTCGCCGTCGAAATCAACGCGCATCCGTGCGGCTCGATCTGGACTGGCGATGGCACGAGAAAGCTTTAGAGCTCGGCTGCATCTTCAGCATCAATCCCGACGCGCATTCTATCCCTGAGCTGGACCACATGCACTGGGGCGTGGAGATGGCGCGAAAGGGAGGAGTGTCTGCCGACCGCGTCCTGAACGCGATGGCGCTTCCAAAGCTAATTGCGCATCTTTCGAAACGCAAAACCGGGCTGGCGCGCAGGCGAACGGGCCGTCGTTCGCCCGCGCAGGACGCTCCGGTGCGCGAGCTCGCCCCCGCCGAAAGCTTGTCAAAGCTGCTGGCTTCGCAACCTGACGTCAACGACTCGGACGGTTCTTCTGGCTCCTACGGTCAGATCGCGGAGCCGAGGTCTTAAACGACGGCCGGCTACGCTCCGTAAAAACAAATCATCCATCAGGCCTCAACTAAAATTGACAGTCCTGAGCCGTCGTCCGTTGGTTTCAAAGATACGAACGGGGCAGATCGTGTACTCACAGAGTTAGGGGCACATTTCTCGCGAAGCATGGCGGAGCGCGTCAATTAAGTATTCCTTTTGCAAGCGTATTAGCTGTCAATCATTAGCTTGAAGCCGCGAATTTTGGACCAAGAGCACGGTAAACAGCGGCGCCGTTACTCCTACCAATGCCACTGTGATCAGCAGCCAGCCGAGCTGGCTGTAATCGGCGGGCACCTGGACTAATCCGGTCGCTTGGTCTTTAACCTCGCGAGTGACGATAAATATCTGGTTCAGATATTTCGTAAGTAGACTGCTCGCAGTCAGCGCCATGTTAGTGAACGACGCCATCACAGCAAAGAACGTTGCCTTGAGTTCGACAGGAGCATTGCGCGCGATCCACGCCAACATGGGGATCATCGCGATTTGACCCAAGGGAGATTCCAGGGTGGTATCGATGATCGCGATAAAACGCGCATCGACCACGCCGCCGGTGGCGCGTGTGGTCCATTCCTGAACGCCGAAGTAAAGCCCAATGTTGGGCAAAGCCAGAACGCCTGAGGCCAACGTCAGCAGGACTACGATGTAGGCGATCGACCACCTTGCCATCAGCGGCCTCAGAAGCACCATGCCAATGAGCGCGAAACAGGATCCAATCAACGAAAGAACAGACAGGAATTGCTGGTCGAAACCGAGCCGATCGATAAGGAACCATGTTGCTCCAGCGCCTGGCAGCGGAACCGCGCGAAACACGAAGATTATGATTGCTGTGCCGATCAGCGCTTGCGCTTTGGCCCGTGGCAGTTTCTGAATGAGCTGGTAGATGAGGGTCGTAATGATTGCCATCGATCCACAGAACACGATCTCTTGTGCTAGAGGGATATCGCTAATCCCGATAAACAGCGTTAGAGCCACGAATGCGACGCTCCCGCTGAATATCCTATAGTCGGGCTTTGCTGTTTGGCCCTGCGAATAGACGAATCGTTCGGCCTCATCCGCGTTAATGCCATGCGCTCGCAAGCGTCTCGCGCGAGTAGCCAACATGACTTGAGAGAGAATAACGCCGCTGACCGACACAACAGGAATGGCGAGCGCCATCGCGTAGATACTAGCGTATACAACCGCCTTCTGACTTTGCTCGAGCCCTTCCACACCAGCAAACATCACGATGTTGAGCAGTGCGACGAAGATCAGCCCGGTTATGAATGCGATGCGGCCCAAAGTCTGCATCGTGGTATGGAGCACCTTGCTCTCCGCTTCAGACAGCGCTTCACCGTCCGGACGGACGCGCGGCACCGCTTCAACCGACATGGCATCCGCAACTGTGTCCTGCACGACATAGCTGGCTGGCGCGAGTAGGCTGCTCAGCACGAACCAGACTTCCACACTCATCCATTCACGCATGGCGACAGTTTGCGTGATAAGCGCGTACATGATGCAAAGGCTCGCGGCGATCAAGGCAGCGCCAAGATAGACCAGAAGTGCCTTCCAGCGCCAAACCAGATCGACCAAGTGGCCCAGTGGCATTTTCAACGTCCACGGCAACCCAGCCCAGAACGCGAGCGCGGCCAGGAACGCGGCCGAAAGTCCGAGATACTCCTTGACGAAGAACGTTCCCACGATGCCGGTTAATCCGGAGAACCCGCCCGCGAAATAGATCATAAGCGGCGGCAGAAATGACCAGCGTAGCTGCCGAGAGATGTCAGTGAACGCTCGTTCAAACCTAACTTGCGCAGCCTTCAGCATTTCTCAATTTGCCCGCGTCCTAGGTCGAGAACTGACTGGTCAACGCATCGTTCCTCTTTGGGCTCGGAGCGATTTAGGCTTCGGGACACGTGCGCTTTCTGAACTCTATGCACAGGTGTCTCCTGATGAGTGCAGCTGCTACAATCGAGCAACTAACCAGTGGGAAGTGGCGACAGCAACTCCAGCAGGTCACCAATCTTAAGCTGAGGTGCCTTTAGGCACACGCCTTACCTGTCTAACGGACGCAAGGCGCATATCAAACTCGCAGGATTCCTGCAGGCTAAAAACACTCGGCAGACTCCCTCATTGGGTTGGCCTATCAGGTGGGCGCATAATTGTCATTTTCTCAGCGAAGACGAAGCCCGCGTACCTCTGCCTGCGGAGATTTCGACGACGACCTTGTGTAAAGCGCCGTTGCGGTCGAGCGTAAGCTGCACACGCTCGCCAATACGAGCGAGCCCGATCTTGTTGCGAAGTTGTGCGGCACTTCGAATAGGAACGCCGTCCGCAGCGATGATGATATCACCTTGGCGAATGCCTGCCGCCTCGGCCGAAGATCCTCGGAGAATATCGGCGATCAAAGCACCCTCGCTCCTTCGGTTAACTTTTTCCTCTGAACTGCCCGTGCTCAGGTCCTGAACCGAAACGCCGATATGTCCGCGCCGCACGGAGCCGGATTCGACGATCTGTTCCATGACCCGCCGCGCCATATTGATCGGTACGGCAAAGCCAATTCCGACATTGCCACCGCCCGGTGAAATGATCGCGGTGTTGATACCCACGAGTTCGCCCTTCAAATTGATCAGTGCGCCGCCAGAGTTTCCGGGATTGATCGGCGCGTCAGTTTGAATGAAATCCTCATAGCCCTGCTTGCTAAGACCAGTGCGACCCAGCGCACTCACAAGACCTGAGGTCACCGTCTGACCAAGGCCGAACGGGTTGCCAACGGCTATTACGAAGTCGCCGACCTCCAGTTTGTCGCTATCCCCAAATTGGATGGCCTTAAAATTGTTTCCACGCTGGATTTGGAGCACTGCTATATCGGTTCCGGGATCGCGCCCGATTAGTCTCGCCGAGAACCTCCTGCCGTCTTTTGTCGTGATTTGAGCGGTCGATATTTCCGCCACCACATGGTTGGCGGTGAGGACGTATCCGTGTTGCGCATCGACGATGACCCCCGATCCTGTGGCCTGAACTTCTCTTTCCAGTTGCCGCGGTAAGTCAAAAAATTCGCGAAAGAAAGGATCACGATAGAGCGGATTGTCCTCCTTGACGCGGCCACGAACGGAGATATTGACGACCGCGGGCGTGACCTCGCGTACCAGGGGAGCAAGTGTGGGGAGGTTTCCCCCACCCAGAGCTGGGATTTGAGCGACGGCAGGGCGCCACGATAGTGACGTTCCGATAACTATCAACGTGAGAAGAATAGGTCGTAGCGCTGCGGATAGACGACTAGTTATCATAGCGTTGTTGGCATAGTTCGGTTTGGATGTTGAGTATGTTAGGCTGGCAGCGGCAGAGATGCAGCCAGATCACCATCGGGGTGAGTTGCAGCTGTCTCAGCTCGTGCGCGCTGAATTATCTTGGTATGATGATTTTGACTTCAAGCCCCGATTTGTCTTCTGAGCGCAAAAGGAGGGGCTGTGACTGTACGCGGAAAAAGGGCGCCTTGCTTTTCCCCTCGCCGGACGAAACCCGCTTTCAGGGCTGTGGCCCGCCTTCGGTGTCCTAGCACTACTTTGGCAGATTTTGCTGAAGGCGGCCTGCGAGCAGCATTTCACAGTGCGTGCATCGTAACGGTGGAGGCCGCACGAATAGGTCGAGGATGGCTTGTCTGATGGCTGGCATGCTCGGCTGTGGCGGAGGGCCTGAGACTCTTT
>NZ_JAVDPZ010000025.1:0-64907 GCF_031453995.1 Nitrobacter vulgaris
TCGACCTATTCGTGCGGCCTCCACCGTTACGATGCACGCACTGTGAAATGCTGCTCGCAGGCCGCCTTCAGCAAAATCTGCCAAAGTAGTGCTAGTCCCTTCGTACAATTGCAGGCTCAGTTCCGCCGGCTAATCTGTCGTCATGTTCGTTCACGACAAAGGCACAAACCGAAAGACCATGCTTGTAGGTCTGCTATTCTGTATTGCCTTTGTATTCGTCAGTTTCTTCGCCCGGCCCCACGTCGGGAATGACCACGTGCTCGTCAAGGCTGACCGCCTCACATTGACGGCTGGAAAACCTTTCGCTGCACATTAGCGTCGCTGGAGACCTCGAAGAAGTGGGTCGGGGTACAGGTGCGCAAGTTCCACGCCTACAAATGGCTCGACGCGCGGGATGCCCGCAGAATGCGGCGCAAACACCGCCAAACCGCCCCATAGGCGCCGCGTTTGGAGCGGAACGGGCTCGGATCTCGCTGGTTATCTTCCCGGAGCCAGCGAAAGGAAAATGCAAATGCGCAATGATAGCAGCAGGACGGAGTTTCCCCCGGCGGGAGAGCCGAAGGACGACCCGAAGCAGACCCTCGGAAAGACCATGGAGGAGCTGACCGACGAAGCGGATAAGCACCTTTCCGAGAAGGAAAAGAAGAGCGGCGCGAGCATCAAGCACGCCCCGCCTGGCCGGAGCGATATCGTTCCGTAGTTCATAGTTAAGTGCCAAGGAGGAAGCCGCCGCCCGGAAGGGGCTGGCGGCTTTCGTTCGCGCGTACTAGGGCTGCGCTTGGGTTGCATGAGCAGGCGCGTGCGCGACGGGCCTATGATGCGTCCCCCGCCCGCTGGCAGTAATTAGGACCAGAACCACGATGAGCGCGACCCCAATAACCCAGCTTGTCTCAATGCTGGTCATAGTGCTCGACCTCCTGAGGTATGCAGTCGGGGCATCATGCTGCGCCCTGTCATCAATAGCAACTTGCAAAGCGTCCGCTCACGCGCGCGTATTCGGGGCGGCTGAGGTTCGACACCGCAGGGCTCGCTAACTTTGGGCAGAGGGGTCGCCCCGTGCTCCCTTTATGCTCGTTTCGAACCTTTCGATCATCGCTCTGTAGTCTTCTGCGAGCCTGGCGAATGCCTTGCGCTTGTGCGGGTCGGTGGCGAGCCTGCTAATGAGGGCGCAATCCTCAGCATCGTCTCTCATCTTTTGGAGCCTGTTCAGGATGTCCTTCATGGAGTGGACCTCATATGTGCCTTAGCTGGGGGAACTACCTGCAAGCCATATACCACTCGAGTTTATGGAGGGTGATCTTAGGTCGGCGTACGCTCGTAAGAATTGGGAGCTTATTAAGAAACTATCCGGCCGTGGTTTTGCACGCCTGATTTGTTCTTCAGGAACGTAACGAGTCGAAAGCGGGAACGACTACGCACTTGTCACGATGCGTCAGTATCAGGCGCGCTCAGCGCAAAAAACCCGCCACCAGTCGGCAGCGGGCTTTGTACGCACGAATACTGGCCCTCTCGGGTTGAGTTCAGATTCTCACAGTCGGGTGAATGCAAAGTAAAGGCTGAGCGCTCACCTACCAGCGCGTCGAATGGCGCGGTCGCTAGGACAAGCGTCCTAAGAATTGGGACTTTCCCTCACTTTTGAGGAAAAGTCCGCCGCGCGCGTTCACCGGACCAGGCCGCCTTCTGATAAAGATCTGTATTTTCAGGCAGCCTTCGATTTACTGGTCCACCGTGTTCGGCCGCAAGCTCGTGACCAATATGATGGTGTCATTTCCAGGTAGCGTGGCGCGCAGCTCAGCTACTTTGCGCTCTCCGATAACCGGATCGGCTTCGTAGCTCGCGTGAACCGCGCCTGTCGAAGCGGGCGCCACACGCTGTTCGATCTTCGATATCCGGGCGTCGATGCTCTGCAGGCTCATTGTGTCGTCATCCTTTCCAGTCGCTCAAGACGTTCCGCCAGTTCGGCCGTTTCGAATGCCTTCACATAGGCCTCAACCAACTTTCCGATCTCGCCGGCATCGGCGGGGGTGATCTCACCATTCGCTACCGCCGACAGGACGGCAGAAGTCACGGCCGCAGCGTCGCCGGCGCTATTGATGGAGGGCAGGTCGAACGTCACCGGGCGGTCCTTCCGAGGCGGCAGAATGCGGTCCATGCATAGCCGTAGCGCTGCCATGTCACCACCCAATGCCAACTCCACGGCTTTACTCGTCAACGCCTCGGCCTGACCATCCAGCAGGGCTTCCAAGGCGATAGTAGTCGCATTTCTCGAGCCCTTCGGTCGGCCAGCGGGATTGCCGGATTGCCCGGGCTTGAAGCGCGTCGGGTGTTTTTCGTCGCCGGTCGTGGTCAATTTGCCGCCCCAAGATAAGCCGCACCACAGACCGTCCACAGGAATGGAAGAATACCATCTCCAAGCTCGCGATTGACGGCTGCCCGCATAAACTCATCGATGATGTCCGGGCGTCGGTAGAAGCGGGCAATCTCCATGATCCCCCGTGCTTCGCATTCGTCGGCTCTAAATTCACCCTCGGAGAATCCCAGCTGCCTGACTGCATCTTGGCTCAGTGGATCGGGAGCCCGACTATAAATTGCCTTGCAAGAGAGTGCGTCGATAAAGCCGCTCTCCACGGGCCCGCAACCAACATTGCACATGCAGCCCACAACATTCGCAATGAAGCCCAGTGATCCGTGACTGCGAGCAAAAGCAAGGGCCGACTCGAAATGACAGCGACCCGTCGAATAATCCAGTTCGGGATATCCAGACCGCTCTGGAGCCCAGAAGTTGAATTGTCCCAACGAGTCAGATGGCACGCTCGGGATTGCCCGCACGAATGAAGGCGCGGCCGGTTCTCGATCGATAAACAGTGGCGAAGGGTCACGGATCATCCTAAAATCTCCCGGCATGAAAGCTGACCACAATCCGCTGGCGCCGAAACAGAACGACAAGCTGCCGTTCTGGAAGCAGACAATCACGTTGCCGCTGGTGTTGTGGGTGCTGCTTCACGTCGTGCTGACGGCATGGTTATCCTACCTCTATATCAGCACGGAACTTGAAGAAGGGCAGATCACACCTCGCGATACAGGCGGAGCATGGCTGTTGTTTCTCGTGAGCTTCGCAATCGTTGCCTTCTGCCTCGCAGTCGTCCGCAAACTCGGTGAACTAACGCTCCGACCATTTCGGCGCCGTCAGCAGCGCGTTCGGCGCGAGCGATAGCGGCAACTGGATCGGCCGCGCATTCGCGGCGCGCGTCGTGCCCAGATTACTCAGGATTTCGATCAACCTCTGCATCTCGGGCCCTTTGGTCGTCAGCAGATCGGCAATCCCTTCCCGCGTCCGGCTCATTCCCTGATTGCGAACATAGTTCAGGCCGCCGCGACCCGCCGCGTGAACCAGACCCGTCACCGACGTTTGAAGTGCATTGTCCGCGCTTGGCGTCGCCGTATCCTTGATCAACTCTCCGCGCACCGCCGTGCGAGAGTTGTTGGCGACGTTGGTCTTGATGTTCTGGAAGTGCGTCTCAGCCGCGATCCGCTTCTCGATCTGTGCCAAAGCATCACGCCCGAAGATGGTCGAGATCTTCTGACCGTTCTGCTCGGTATCGAGAAAGCGCCTGGCCGCCGCGCCGTCGTTGCGCGCGGTGTCGATGACGCGCTCGATCTCCCGGCGCATCGCTGCCTTGACCATCGTCTGTTCCGGCAAGCTCATGTCATTGATGCGCGCCACGAACTGTTCCGGCAGCAGGCCGTTCTGGAAAGCCTTGCGGCCAAAATCAGCCGCGTCCCTGACTTCGAACTTGGTGGCGGACAGCTTGCGCGCCAGCGCATACCCGCCGGACGTGACCTCGTCGAGATGCTTCAGCAGCGCGTTCTTGGCGGCAACGAGGCCGCCCATATCCGCGATTTCCTTGCTGTTCAGCTTCTCGATACCGCCCTTGCCTTCAAGGCGCTCGATGCGGGCATCGATCGACTTCTTGACGTAGTCCCAGAACTGAAGGCTTGGTTTGATGTCGTGACCGTCGCGATGAATGGACAGCATCCGCGAGGCGGACTGCGGGGCCTTCTGGAACAGGTTCTTCACCTCCTCGCCGTAGTTCTTGGCGAGCGAGTAGGCATCCAGCATCGCCTGCCGGATCACGGGGCGCTCAGACAGCTTTTGAAGCCCGTCGTCCCAGATCGCGGGATGCTGCGACATGACCCGCTTGTATTGCGGCGAGGCCAGCGTATCCACAACACGCTTGACGCGCGCCGCCGTGTTTCCGCCGAACTGTCCGGTGCGGCCCTCGACCGCATCAAGGACAGCATTCTGCCCGCGACCGGGTTGTGCCGCGATGGCTTCGGCCCGGCCGCCAAGCTGCCGGCCCATGTCCATCAGCATCGCCTCGGGGCCAAGCTGGGAAGCTTTGGCGCGCACAGCAGCGGGCGTCAAAGCATCCTCCGCGATGCTGTCGGCAACACGGCGCACAGCGCCGGCTGGGGCGCGCGGCTGCCCGGTCATGGCCGCGATTTCCTGGCCGGCGGCATTGGTGGCGCCGTAGTTCTTCACGCCCGCCATGGCTTTGCAGGCTGTCCGAAGCTGGGACACGTTGTTCTTCTTCGCCGCTCATCAATGAGTGAATGTGCTGAGCTACCCGCGTGGCGGCAGACACCAGCGCGGAATCGATCTTGTGAATGTAGCCTTCCGTCACGCTGCCGGCCGAATGTCCGAGCAAGGCCTTGATGGTCGGAATCGTGAAACCGAGGTCTTCCGCCGTCGAGCTAAACGAGTGCCTCAAGCCATGAGCGGTGATCCCGGGCACCGCATCGCCTGCAATTTTCTTCACCCACCGCGTCAAGCCCCTATGATGTTTCGAGATGGTCGTAATGGCGGGAAAAACAAACTTCGATTTTGATTTTGCGGAAGCTGACCTGATGACGTCCAGGGCCGCCGCCCCGATCGGGCGAACGCTTTCGCCGGTCTTGCTCGTGCGCAGACGCAACGCCATTGCTGCGGCGTCAACATCCGCCTTTAAAAGTCCTTCAATCTCATCCAGACGGCAGCCGGTAAGGGCTGCCAGCCGAGTAGCCATGACGGGTTGCCAATTGGCTCCCTGCCTATCTGCCTTGCGGAGACATTCGCCGAGCGCTCGATAGCCGTCGTCGTCCAGCCGCCATTTGCGCTTCTTATCCTTGGGCCGGACCACGCCGGTGGCGGGATTGTCGGTGCGATAGCCTGCCTGCACGGCATAGGTCAGGATGCCGCCGAGAAGACCCTTGGTGCGGGATGCCGCGCCGGCCCCGCCACGGGCGATGGCACGGGATCGTTTGGCTGTCTCGATCTCGCCGGCCGTCTTTCCACTCGTCACGTCCTGGATAAACTTGCGAATGTCGGTCGATGTCAGGTCTTTCACTGTGCGCTTGCCGAGAAGCGGAATGATGTGCCGCTCAATACGCCCTCTGTCGGTATAAAGGGTAGAAGCGCGCTTGGTGTCCCCGCGGTGAGTGAGGATCAAACCCCGCTCAGCCTTATCGAGGTACTCCCGGCACAAGGCCTCCATCGTCATTGCGCCGCGCTCCACCTTCCGATTCTCGGCGGGATCAGCACCCTTGAGAACGTCAGCCAGGCTGATCTTGGCCGCCTTGCGGGCTTCCTCCACCGTCAGAACGCCATATCGCCCCACCGTGAGTCGCCGGCTTCGGCCATTGGCGTTGCGATACTGAACGAGGAAGGACTTGGCCCCGCTCTTCTTCACCCGGAGGCCAAACCCAGGCAATTCGTCATCCCAGATAAAGAGGTCCGCCCCTACCGTGTCGGCGGCATCGACAACTCGTTTCGTGATTTTGACCATTTGGCGTCGGGTAAGCAGCGGGTAAGCAGGAGGCGGTAAACATGGGCAATTTTCAGAAATTGTATGAGCCCACGGAAACGCCGATAAACACAGTATTTCCTGCGCGCATCAATCTCAAGTAAAAATGGGTAAGCACGGGAAAAGTGTTTGTTGCGGCCCTCTCAAGGCTGAAACAGGGGTTCAATTCCCCTAGGGAGCGCCAATGAAATCAGTATCTTGATGAAGCTCGGCGAGAATCCTGCCCGGTAGCATCGGCTCGGGACTTGCTACCATGGTCCTCATGGCGTTGCTCGCGTGTTCGTCGCCGGTCTGATGGTTGGCCGCACATCCGAGTATCGCGGCAAGAAGATCGAAGCGCGGGAAGATCAAACTGGCGCTGCTCGCGCTCCTTGTCTTTCCGGCATCGCTGTTTGGCTTCGCGGCTATGGCGGCGGTATTGCCGCCCGCGCTTAAGGGGCTTCTCAACAAGGGGCTGCACGGACTGTCGGATGTCCTCCCTTCTCGTTTACGGCCTCGGCGGCCCCGTCGCGCCGTTCGTCGGCATCAAGCTGATCGACATGGCCATCGACGCCCTCGGTCTTGCCTGAGAGGCAGGTATGCGATGAGCACGCTCGTGCTATCGGCTGCGCTCTTCGCGGCTCCTGCCATGGCACAGGATGTTGTGCCCACCGGGTCCACATCTGATGCACCAATCTGTACGGATCGGCCCACCAAGTCCAACTTCGCCTGCACCGTGCCAAAGGGGATGGTGCAAATCGAGGCTGACACCTTCAACTGGCTGAGAACCACCGCTGCCGGTATTCGCACCGACTAGCTGCTGTTCACCAACCCGACGTTCAAATACGGCCTGTCAGACAGCAGCGACATCCAGCTGAACGGGGTGCCCTTCACCCAAGTGCGGACGCGTGATGCCGGCGGCAATGTCGCCTCCGTCTCGGGTTTGGGCGACATGACCGTTCGCTTCAAGCAGCGCCTGACCCCCCTCGAGAGCGCCTTCCAGCTTGCCAGCTTGCCATCCTGCCGTTCATGAAACTACCCACCGCGCGCACCGGCATCGGCAGCGGCAAGGTCGAAGGCGGTGTTGCCGCCCCGATCAACTACAGCGTGCCGGACGGCTGGACCGTCACGCTAGGTCCGCAGCTCGATGTGCTGGCCGATTTCGACGGCCGAGGCCGGCACCTTGGCGTGACAGGACTGGTGAACATCGCCAAGCAGTTCGGGCAATTCACCCTGTACAATGAGATCTGGACCAACCAGAATTTCGATCCTACCGGCACGGTACGGCAATATAGCTACGATATTGCCCTGGCTTGGCTGCCGCACCCGACGCTGCAGATCGATGTCGGGCTTAACATCGGTCTCAATCGCAACACGCCCGACGTTGTCAGCTACATCGGCATCTCCACCCGCTTCTGAGGAGATTGCCATGCAACCTTGTGGATAACGGGATGACGGCACCTTGGTGACGCGACGACAGACTCATCCGAATCTGCTCGGATCGATGTCCGAGGCTGTTGTGCGGTTGTCCCCTTGAACACGCCTCGAAGTCGCGTTCAACCATTTAACCCTTAGAGGACATTATGGCCAAGAAAGCGAAAAAAGCGGCGAAGAAAACAGCAAAGAAAACCGCAAAGAAAAAGAAGAAGTAGGCTCAGAGGCTCGGGCGGATTTTGCTCGCCCAAGCCTTCGATGACGGCGCATGATCCGCCACGATTGCGGACGAACATTTTTTCTTGAGTTGGAGCAGCGAGTGATCGAAGCGGATCCCTCGCCTTCCATTTCGTATGACGTTTTCATGTGACGCTATCAAAAGGTTTGATTCATGCCGCGCCTGGCTCTCGCTGTTGCCGCTGCCATCGTCATTCACTTGACGCCGAGCCTGACCGCACCGGCCGCGGCTGCGGCGGGCGATGTTGCCAAATCGCACGATTATCCCGGTATCGGCCGCTTCAAAGGCAGCGTCATCACCGGCTATGACGTGAAGGATTTCGACGCCGCAACCCTGCAGGCCGCTCCGTTCAAGGACGGCAAGGCCACCGACCCGCGCAGAGTGGAAGGCCGTATCTCCCGTATCGCTTACCGCACGGGGCCTGGTCCCTCGATTCTTGAAGTATCCCGCAATTTCGAGAGCCAACTGGCAAACGCCGGGTTCGAGACGCTGCTCGCTTGCGATGTCGAGGCCTGCGGTGGAATTCCATTCAACGAGACAATCGGCGCGCTGCCGATACCGCAAATGTGGGTCGACGGCTTCGACTACCGCTACTATGCCGGCAGGAAGGTCGAGAATGGGCGCGAGACCTATGTCAGCGTGCTGGTCAGCAAGAACAACGACGACATCTTCGCGCAGCTCACCGTCGCCGAACGCGACGCGATGCAGAACAAGATGGTCGATGCGGCTGCGATGGCCAAGGGGCTCGGCGAGAGCGGGCACATCGCGCTCTACGGCATTTACTTCGACACCGACAAGGCCACGCTCAAGCCGGAGAGCCGGCCGACCCTCGACCAGATCGCGAAGCTCTTGAACGGCCAGCCGGAGCTTAGCGTCTATATCGTCGGCCATACCGACAGCCAGGGCACACCGGCCCACAACCTCGACCTGTCGCGCCGCCGCGCCGAGGCCGTCGCCGAGGACCTCGTGCGTACTTACAAGATCGCCAAGCCCCGGCTCAACACCGCCGGCGTCGGCTTCCTCGCCCCGGTCGGCTCCAACGGCACCGACAGCGGCCGCGCGCTAAACCGCCGGGTCGAACTGGTGCAGCCGTAGAGCCAGTCCGGCTTTGATGAAATCAAAGCCGGACTTTGTTTAACGCGTTTTCTTGACGCGAACCGGTATCCACTTCGCTCGAAAACGCTGTCCCTACTGCCCGGCCAGCTTGTCGGCGAAAAGGCCGATGGTCTTGCGATAAACCTCGGAGCGATTCCATTCGCGCATCGCCTCGAAATTGGCTGAGCCCTCGTGATAGTCGCCACCGGCCTTCCAGCCGTTGACCCTCAACAGGTTCGCCGTCGAAGCCAGCACGTCCGGCACCGAATGCCGGAGATCGACATGGCCGTTGCCGTCGAAATCGACGCCGTACTTGATATAGGACGAAGGCAGAAACTGGGTCTGCCCGATCTCGCCCGCATAGGCCCCGACCATGTCGCCGAGACGCAGGTCGCCGCGCTGCAAGATCTTGAGCGCCGCCAGCAGCTCGTGCTGAAACAGTTCGGTGCGCCGGCAATCATGCGCCATGGTCGCGAGCACCCGGAACACCGGCAGCTTGCCCATATCGCCACGGCCGAAATCGGTTTCCAGTCCCCAGATCGCGACGACGATCTCCGGCGGCACGCCGAATTGCTTCTCGATCCGCGACAGCAGCGAGCCATTACGCGCCAGCATCGCCTTGCCGCCCTTGATGCGGCCGCCAGTGACGCGGGTCGCGGCATATTGCTCAAAACTCTTGCGGAAGGTGCCACGCTGGCGGCGATCGAAATTCAGGACCGCCTGATCCTGCTGCACGCCGCCAAGCGCCTGCGAGATCACGTTCTGCGAGATGCCATCCGCCGCGGCTTCCCGCGACATCGACGCCACGAACGTATTGAAGTCGCCGCCGCACTGCGCGGCGGAAACGGCGGTCGATGCGAGGGGGGCGGCGAGAAGGGCGGCGGCGAAGGCGATGGCGAAACGGGTTTTCATTGCAATCCCTTTTGCTGAATCGTCGCGCGTTATAGCATGACTATGGCAACGCGATGATTAACGACCGCGCACGCGGCACTTGCGCCGTTCGCGCCAGAAAAATTCGCGCCGGCCTTCGGGCGTGCAAAAATACCCCTATTGTTTAGCGGCGCGGGGACGCCGTCGTCGTGATCCCGTTCTGCGCTCTCGTAAGAGGGCGCGCGGAACGCCGGGTGCTCGATGCACCCATGGCCCCGTGTGCAAAAAATCAAAGCACACGAGTGTCGTCGCCACGGTCACACCGGAATCATCCGGCGTTCCGCGCGCGATGGTGTTAACGGCTTGCTGCGCGAAAACCCCAGACCGCCGGCCCTGAGGTGACGATCACTCCAGGGGTCTTGCACCTCGCCGCCGCTCCGGTTGAGGGAGACGGCCGCAAGGCTGCCCCATGGCGCAAGGCGATGCGCCGGGATATCGCGCGCTTGGCCGTTCGCGCCCGGCATGGTCGTCAGTCTCATCTCACTCGCGAGGTTACCCCCGCGCGATCCGAGACATCGCACGCCGCGCGCGCCCACCGCATCCCGCCCCGCAGACCGTGACGATCGCGAGCCGCCCCTCTCAGTGGGACGGGATGAATGAGAATATAATCCTAGATGCGTATCCAGTCAAGCGAAGAAGGAAATATTCCCTTTTATATTGTCGAACTACATTCGTCATAACAAATGGCGCTTTAGAACTTCCTTGGATTTTTTGCCCCCACCAAAAGTTCATCGGTGGGTTGGATGAAAAACGTCATGGGCACGCTTGATAGATGCCGTTCTGAGTTCGACATCAGAAGCAGCCGGTTGATGGTGTTGTCCTGAATGCCTTCGGGCGGGAAGGCGCACGAGATGCGGCCTTCCTTTATGGGTACGCCTGATTTCTTGAGATTCACCTGAGCTGCCTTGTGCGTCTTGGCGAACCTGCCAATGAGCTGCGCTTCCCTATTGGGCTTCGCTCCACGCTCATCGAGATTCGAGAGATACTTGAAGAGGTCACGCATCAAGTTCAGGGAGCCCGCGCATGTCTTTTTCAGACCGTGGTTGACAACATCCGTCACATTCTGCGGGAACGCGAACTTGGCAGCGCCAATGTCACTTGCGAGCGTGGCAAGTCCGGGCGTTGCCGTCATCACGCGTCGACGGATCGCCCGCTTCACTTCGCTCCAGCGTAACGGGCTGTCCGTGACGATGCAGGAGCCCGTCGCCTGGGCCAAGTACATCGTCATCTCGAAGTTCGGGGCTAGCTTGAACATAGTCACCTGCCCACCCTCTTTTTGCCCCATGAGGGAGCCTTCCTGGAGAACGGCTAGAGGGTCGAGCTCCCTTTTCCGCTCGGCGAAACGCATCGTCGCCTCGACTAGCTCTTCGGTCATATCTGGATTGAGCCTGCGAATTTCCCTACGCATCGCTTCCGGCGAGATCAGCATCAGACTGCGCATATAGTCCTCCTCCATCTGCTTCTTGATGCGTGGCTCCTTGTCTGGATCAAACCGCATGCCGGAGGTCCGCCCCCGCGCCATGCTCATCATCTGCTCCCGCAGATGAATATCGAAATCGCAGGGGTCCGGTATGAGGTTGACCAAGCCGAATTGCACGAGCGGCATTACATTGCTGAAAAACATTATGGTCTTTAAAAATTCCTGCCGGTAGTGCCTTGGGTTCTCGGTCGGACGGTACTGCTTCGCCATCACTCCGGAATGGATGAACGGATGCGCAACGATCAGTTCTCCAAAGTACAGCGGCGCCGCCAAAGCGAAGTCGGTTATCGACGAAGGGTGGATGGACCCGGTGTAGACCGCGCGGGCGACGCCGTCCGGCTTCGGCAACAGCGCAAGCAAATCCGTCTCCAGCGGCCAAAGGGCCTCGTACAGGAAATAGATTTCCTTGATCTGATCATCCGTTAGTTCGCGGCGGATTTGAATCCAATCCTTCGTCCCGTCGAGCTTAAGAACCTTCTCGATGCGTTTTGTAGCATGAGGTTGCGTTCGCGGATGCTTGGCTCGCTCCACAAGGGACGCAGCGCTTCGGGCTTCGATTGGCAGCACGCCTTGAACGAATTCCCCGACCCGCACCCGCACACGTCGCCGGGTCGCACTGGCTTCTCTGGTGGCTTCTTGATCAAGAATTCGCGCGGCTTCTCAGTCCTTCCGAACTCGTCCTGATAGTGTACGTCACCGCTCTCGTACTTCACGAACATCTCGCCGCCGAAGTGGAACAGCTCATCCCTCGGAGGCAGGAACGTTTTCTGTAGGTCGCCCCATTCCTGCGAGACTATCTTTTCCGGATACAGCCACTCCTTGCGGCCAGCGCCGATGAAGCGCTTCGCGCGGGACTTGAGGACGAAATTGACCTGCGCAACTTCCTGCGCAGTCAGCTTTCTAGTGCGAATGAAGGCGTCAATCCGGGTCATGGACCGCCGATAGTTTCGCGCGAAGGTCCTCTTTTCGAGCGGGCTAGTGTTCGGATCCTGCGCGTATTCCAGGTTCGAGAGGATCAGGCATTGATCGCGATTGAACGGGAAGATCGTCTGAGACGCCCTTAGCGCGATGCCGGGGTCGAACGGATACGCGCTCAGCTTGTCCTTCGGAGAAACGGCATGATTGTAAATCGTGATGGGGTGGTCGCTGATGATGAACTTCACGTCAGAACTTTCAGCAGAGACAATCTCGCGCACCCCTCCGACCCAGATCGTGCAGTGCATCATGCGAATACCCTGCATCTCGTACATCAGTTCGTTCTGCGATAGTTTGGGATACTGAGACTTCAGCCAGTCCAGCCCCTTCGGGGTACGGATTTTTTGGATATCAAGATACTCGAAAAGGGTTTGGAAGTGCTTGTGCCATTCGCGCACGTCGGTGCCAGAAAATGCGCGCACAGCCTTCGAGCCCCTGCCGTCGATATCACCGAACAGCTGTCGCTCGATCTCGTCGTTGACCGACGTTCCGAAGAAAGTCGAATATAAATCCTTATGAAAGAACGCTTTCGAGGTCGGCGTATCGTTCCATGCGCCGTTCTGAGTTATCACTCGCCCGTCCGGAAGTACCTGACGTTCCGGCGTCATGTCTACATAGGCAAGCGACGAGCGGCCAGGTTCGAAGAACCCTTCTTGGTACCATTGCGGTACGTAATGATTATGTCTCGTGACCGACATCCCCACGATTCGCTCGAGATTGCGACGCTCAACGCAGTAACATTTGTTCCGCAACAAGTCCTACTTGAAATCCTCAGACCGAGAAGCGGCAAGAGGTGTGCGCCGCACTCTGCAAACTGCTCGTGTGTCTCGAACGTCTCCCACGAATCCGCTAATCTCCCCGCATGACCACGCTCGAACTCTCCCCCGCCTCTGCCTCGACCGCCTACGACCTCTACTACCTGCAGAACGGCAAGCACTTCTTCTGGCGCAATCCGAACCACGGCGTGACGCTGATCGACGATCGGCGCGACTCCGCTATTCTTTGGCAGCCCGAAAAGGGAGAGGCTGGTCGGCAGCTCTGGACCGACATCGTCTCGGTGAACATGACGTCCATGACTAGCGGCAAGGATATCGTCAACAATTGCCGCATCAATTTCCGCGATGGCCGCTTTCTCGTCGTCACCGACGGCGGCCCCTCCGGCGAGGTCGATCACGACCGCACGCCGGTCTATCGCGACTTCGTGCGGGCCATGCATCTTCGGCTGGCGCAGGCGCCTGCGGGCACCATCGCCTTCAATGCCGGCGCATCCGCAGGACGCCACCGGCTCATGATGGCAACGGGCATCATCGCCGCGCTGTTCTTCGTCGGCACGCCACTGGTGCTGGTGTTCATCGTGCGCGATTGGCGCGTGCTGCTCACGCTCGCAGCCGGCGCGGCCTTCATCTGGCCGTTCTGGAAGGTGATCGAGGCCAATCGGCCGCGCAGCTACGACCCGCGCCAGCCGCCGGGCGAATTGATGGACTAATAGCGTTTTCGAGCGACGTGGAATCCTGTTCGCTCGAAAACGCTATTGAAGCAGGCCCTGGGTTTCGATTCAGGAACCCGACGCCGCTGCGCTCGCGCCCGCCACGCGTTGCGCCGCAGCGTGAAAACCAGCCTCGACGTCGCGCGAGAATCCGCTATGCTCCGCACATGATCGAGCCTGCACCCGTCATGGCCTCGATGGCCTATGACCTATATTACCTGGTGAACGGCGAACGCTTGTTCTGGCGCAGCGCGGGCCATGGCGTGTCGCTGATCGACGCGGGGTACGACTCCGCCATCGCTTGGCGCAATCAGACCGGCGAGGCAGGCCGTCAGCTCTGGACCAACATCGTCTCCGTCAATATGCCAGACACCGACAGCAAGGATGCCGTCGACAAATGCCGCATCGATTTTCGCGGCGGCCGGTTTCTCGTCGTCACCGACGCGGGCATTAACGGCAAGGCTGACCGCGTCCGCGCGCCGGTCTATCGCGATTTCATCCGCGCGCTGCACGAGCGCCTTGCAGACGCGCCGGAAGGCGACATCCGCTTCACCGTCGGCGTCTCGCAGACGTATCGCAACGCGATGCTGGCGCTCGGCGTCATCGCGCTGCTGCTGTTCGTGGTGACGCCCGCGGTGCTGGTGGTGGACTTTCACGAATGGCGCGCGATCGGCCCGCTGACTGCCGGCGCCACGTTCATCTGGCCGTTCTGGAAGAAGATCGGCACCAACCGGCCGCATGCCTACGACCCGCATCATCCACCGGGCGAGCCGGACTAAGGCGTCGGGCGAGCGCAACACTTCGTGTTGCACGCGGCCCGACAAGCGAAAGCTAGTTGTCGAGGAAGCTCCGCAGCTTGCGCGAGCGCGACGGGTGCTTGAGTTTGCGCAGCGCCTTCGCCTCGATCTGGCGGATGCGTTCGCGCGTCACCGAGAACTGCTGGCCGACTTCTTCCAGCGTGTGGTCGGTGTTCATGCCGATGCCGAAGCGCATGCGCAGCACGCGTTCTTCACGCGGGGTCAACGACGCCAGAACGCGCGTCGTCGTTTCGCGAAGATTGCTCTGGATCGCAGCATCAATGGGAAGCACCGCGTTCTTGTCCTCGATGAAATCGCCGAGGTGTGAGTCTTCTTCATCACCGACCGGTGTTTCCAGTGACAGCGGCTCTTTCGCGATCTTGAGAACTTTCCGCACTTTCTCCAGCGGCATGCCGAGCTTTTCGGCGAGCTCCTCCGGTGTCGGCTCGCGGCCGATCTCGTTCAGCATCTGGCGCGAGGTCCGCACGATCTTGTTGATGGTCTCGATCATGTGAACGGGAATGCGGATGGTGCGGGCCTGGTCTGCGATCGAGCGCGTGATCGCCTGCCGAATCCACCAGGTCGCATAGGTCGAGAATTTATAACCGCGGCGATACTCGAACTTGTCCACCGCCTTCATCAGGCCGATATTGCCTTCCTGAATGAGGTCAAGGAACTGCAGGCCGCGGTTGGTGTATTTCTTGGCGATGGAGATGACGAGGCGCAGGTTTGCCTCCACCATTTCCTTCTTGGCTTGGCGCGCCTCGCGCTCGCCCTTCTGGACGCCCTGCACGATCTTGCGAAACTCGCCGATCTCAAGCCCGGTCAGCGCCGCGAGTTGCTGGATTTCGCCGCGCAATTCCTTGATGCGGTCCTTTTCGTGATGAACGAAATTTTTCCAGCCTTTCGCGGAGAGTTTCGACACCCGATTGAGCCAGCGGGGATCAAGCTCGGAGCCCTGGTAGTTCCGTAAGAAATCCTCTCGCGCCACGCCATGGCTGTCTCCCAGCCGCAACAGGCGCCCCTCGAACGAGACCAGTCTTTTGTTGATGTCGTAAAGCTGCTCGACCAGCGAATCGATGCGCGCCTGGTTCAGGCGCAGCGACTTCACCTCGACGATGATCTCATCCTTCAGCTTCTTGTAGCGGCGCTCCTGATTCGGCGAGAGCGACTCATTCTGAAGCTGGTTGGAGATGTCGGCTTCCTGCAGGCGGCGCAATTTCTTGTAGTTGTCGGCGATTTTGTCGAATGTTTCGACCACCTTCGGCTTCAGCTCGGCTTCAATGGCTGCAAGCGACATCTGGTTGTCGAAGTCGTCCTCCTCCATATCGCCTTCCGCCGCGGCCGCACCCGGATCCTTCTCGTCCAGGTCAGAGCCCCCGGCCGGCGCAGCGCGGGCGGCACGGAATGGGGTCGGTGACGGCGGTGCCGATGGGGGGGCGGTCACCGTGGATCCAACGCCATCCTCGCCCGAGGCGGCATCAGAGGCATCAGCCGACAACGGCTGGCCGTCGGGACCGGTCGGCGGCCCGAGCAATGCCGGGTTCATGCCGCTCTTGGCCTCGGGGCCGGCATAGGTCGCCTCGAGGTCAATGATGTCGCGCAGGAAAATCTTTCCTTCGTTGAGTTCGTCACGCCAGATGATGATGGCCTGAAAGGTCAGCGGGCTTTCGCACAGCCCTGCGATCATCGCCTCGCGGCCGGCCTCGATGCGCTTGGCGATGGCGATCTCGCCCTCGCGTGACAAGAGCTCGACGGTGCCCATCTCCCGCAGATACATCCGCACCGGATCGTCGGTGCGTTCGCCGGGTTCCGACTTCTTGACCTCGGTGACGGCCTTCTGAGTGACCTCGACCAACTCGTTGTCGGTCTCCTCGTCAGCCTCTTCCTTGTTTTCCTCCTCGCTGTCAGCATCCTCGGATTCCGACACGTTGATACCCATGTCGGAAAGCATCGACATGATATCCTCGATCTGCTCCGGCGAGGTGGTGTCGGACGGCAGCACCTCATTGAGCTGGTCGAAGGTGACGAAGCCGCGTTTTTTCGCCTGCTTGATCATCTTCTTGACGGCGGCGTCACTGAGGTCGAGCAACGGCGACGGCGCGTCCGCGACATCCTTTTCGGGAGCGTCGGCGGCCTTGTCGTCCTTTTCCTTTTCCCTGACCTGCAGCGTCTTTGCCTTGCTCGCCATTCACAGCTCCTGAAACGCACTCATGCGGAAACGCGCCCGCTTCCCCGTGACATCCGCGCCGCGCCCGGCGCTCTTGATCTGCGCCGCTCACGACGCACAAGGGCGGCGCAACCTCTCGCCACCCCGTCAACCCTCTCTCGAATGATCGTACCCGCGTTGGACTACGTGTCGGATGACTTAGCCTGCCAGCCCTTGACTTTTAATTAACCCTGTTTGCCGCCAAACCTCGGATTTGGCGAGTCTTTATCATGGTTCCGAGTGCCATCGTCCCAACATCATTTGTTTCAGACGATCCAAGCCCGGCGACGGATCCCATCCGCGCACAGGCGCATTCCCCTCCCGCAGGTTCAGCGGCGTTCCAGCGCCATAGGGTCCTTCACCGCTTCACGTAAATCGGTGAAGAGACCCTAACTTTTTGATTTGACGCGTTTTTTTCACGCGAACCGAATTCCACTTCGCTCGAAAACGCTATAAGAGTATTCCCTAAGTAAGAAGCGCTGCTGATGATACAAGCCGATCCGCTTGGTATCTGCGACCAAAATGGGCGGAGGTGACCGCGTTTTGTTCCCGACGGGCCGCAAACCCGCAGCAACCTGCTGTATTCCCTCATTATCTCTGTCCTTTTCGGCGTCTCTTTTCGTGCAGGATTCGCCGATTGGCGCCGGACAGCTCACGCGGCGAGATGCATCGTTCCGCCCTGGGGCGCCCAAATGCGGATGATGTCTTCCGCCCACTCCGACAACGCCACTCCCTCGGCGCTAATGCTTTCCTGTTCGGCGTGACCTTCCCGAACCAGATTTAGCAGGCGCGCGACGGCAGATTCGTCTCCTTCTCCGGCATCGAGCCTGGCCCGCTGGATGTCATCTTCCAGTTCATGCCAATGCAGGATTTTGATGAAGTGATCCGTGCATCCCGACACAAAATCGAGCGGCGGATCGCGACTTAAAATTGGAAAGCGCTCAACCAGCCGATGTCCGCGCGGTTTTCCGTTGCCCGCTTCGCCATGCACAGCTTGCAGCGTGTCATAAAATGCGGGTTTAAGCTTCGTCCAAATATCCGCGACAGACAGCTTTGCGTCGGTAACCAGCAGTTGAAAGAGACTCGTCAAAAAACCATCGAACTCCTCGGGAAAGTGTAAGCGCAGGACAGAATCCTGCTTGTCCTCGAGCAAATCAGGATACTGGACGAGCATCCCGAGAACGACCTTTTGCAGTCCCGACCGCTGCCCCTCGCCACGAAACTTGAGTTCGCTCCGAACGAATTTGGAGCTTGCTTCCTTATGATTGCGGGTCGGCCCCCGATTGACTTGCCAGAACAGGTTGGCGAGCTGCATCCGTGACGTTCTGAAGAACGCCGTGTTGACGGCCGGGTCCTGGATCGTCCGGACCAGCGTATAGAGCTTCTGTTCCAGCGCAGCCTGTTTGTCGGGCGTTCGAACGTCCTGACCGTCCGTCTCGCGCTGCCAGAGCACGTCCCACAGCGGCAAAGAGCCTGACAAAACGCTTCTGAATGCCTCGACGCCCTTTTCCCGGATCAGGTCGTCGGGATCCTTTTGTTCGTCCATGAACACGAAGCGGAAGGTCTTGCCGACACGAAGCAAGGGCAGGATTCTGTCAACGGAGCGATAAGCGGCCGCGACACCCGCGCGATCGGAATCGAAGCACACGACAGGTTCGGGAGACAGTCTCCACAGCGTAGCGATCTGCTCTTCCGTGAACGCCGTCCCCATGGTGGCGACCACGGCCTTGATCCCCGCCTGATAGACCGCGATGGCATCCATGTATCCTTCGACGGCAACGACCGAATTAGCCTCGTGCGCCGGCTGGCGCGCGCGATGAAAGTTAAAAACGATCGAGCCCTTGTGAAAGATCGAGGTTTCCGGCGAGTTCAGATATTTGGGCTGTACGTCCTTCTTGAGAGCGCGGCCGCCGAATCCCACGACGCGACCCCGCTGGTCGTGAATCGGAATGATGATCCGGTCACGAAAGCGATCGTAAGGAACGGGAATATCGTCTCCGGCAACCAACAAGCCGGCCTCGATCATGTCTTCGACAGGGACGCCTTGCGATCCCAGATATTCCTTCAATGCGAAGCGATCGGCGGTCGCGTAACCGATCCTGAATTCGACGGTGCTTGAGGAGATGATGGCGCGGTCCGAAAGGTAGCCGCGCGCCTGCGCGCCGATACGCGACGCGAGATTTTGCTCAAAAAACTTGGTCGCAAGCTCCATCACCTCGAACAGGGATTTCTGCCGCTGCTCCCGCTGCTCGTCTTCCCGTGAATTGCGCGGCAGCGGAAGCCCCGCCATCGACGCCAGCCGCTCGACCGCTTCGGGAAAAGAAACGCCTTCGGTCTCCATCACGAAGTCGAAGATGTTGCCGTGCTTGCCGGTGGAGAAGTCGTGGTAGAACTGCTTCTGGTCGTTCACCGTGAACGACGGCGTCTTTTCCTGCTGGAACGGCGACAGCCCCTTGAATTCGCGGCCCGCTCGCTTCAGTTTTACGCGCCGGCCCACGACTTCCGAAACCGGAAGGCGCGCCTTGACCTCATCAATAAAGCTGGGCGGAAAACGCATGCGCCGTCTCACTCAATCTCGGCGGCGGGTATAACTGCCTGCCGCCGCCCAGGCGAATCAGCTAGGCCCTTTTTAATATTGTACTACATATGTTCTCATACATATCCCCTGCTTCCCCACCTGTCCACAGACACCGGAAGTGAAATGATGTTCACAGTCTTCACCGCCGGCAACACCGGCGCCTGGAATATCCTGTCAATTGCTCCCGTCACCGGCGAAAGCCTCGGACCAGCGTCTCATCTGGAGATCGCGCCGAGCGCCTCGCTGGGCGGCGCCTCCCCGGCGCCGTGGCAGTTCCGCGGCTTCACCAGCCACGTGCGCTACGTCGAGCGCGCCGAGAAAACTGCGCTGACCTCGGTACAGGCTGGACTGGGACGCGCCGAGGCAACCCGAGCGGCACTCATTCCCATCAGAAAGTCGGCCGCGTGGTGGGATCTGACGCAGGAAGAACGGCGGAAAATCTTCGAGGATAAGTCGCACCATATCGCCGCCAGCCTCAAATACCTGCCCGCCATCGCGCGACAGCTCTATCACTGCCGCGATTTGGGCGAGCCATTCGATTTCCTGACCTGGTTCGAATACGCCCCTGAACATGCAACGATGTTCGAAGACCTCGTCGGCGTCCTGCGCGCGACCGACGAATGGACTTTTGTGGAGCGCGAGGTGGATATTCGATTGACGCGCGCAATATGACAGCACTTGAGGCGCGGACAATGGGCCAAGCGCTTGACGGGCTGCTCCGCGATGTCGAAATGGCGCTGATAACAGCGCTATCGTCCTAAGCGTAGATTTCTTGGGCTCATCCTCTTCGATTCGATGCTGTCACCAGCGTCCGCGACGAAGCGATCCGATTTTCGGCGCACCGGACGGATTGCTTCGTTCGCATGACGGATTCAGTCTGTTGACGCATTATCTAGATGCGTCCCATCAGAATCAGAATCAGCAGGATGACGATTACCAGGCCGAGGCCACCGCCGCCGTAATAGCCGGTGCCGTAAAATGGACCGCCGCCAATTCCGCTGAAGCCACCTAGCAGCGCAATAATAAGAATGATCAGAATGATTGTGCCAATGCTCATGTCGTCCCTCGCTCAGGCTCAGTTATGCATAAGAAACGCGATGAGGATGATCAGCGGGATCGGAATCCCGATTAGCCAGAGAAGAAGTCCGCGTCCGATTCCCATGTTCGCCTCCGTTTTAGTGAGGCAACAACGCGGCGAGCGGAAGGTCGTTCCCGAACAGGAACCGAACTAATATTGCCGCTGACATGGAACCAATTCAGCAAGGGCGCCTCGAAGCGTCGAGGCGAGCAATCGCCTTTGGAACGAAAGATCGGTTGGGAGTGAAAGATCAGCTTGAGCCGATCTCGTTATTTAGGTCAATGCGGCCTTCACGACACCGCTGGCCTTGCCGAAATCCATCTGACCCGCGTATTTGGCCTTCAGTGTGCCAATCACCTTGCCCATGTCCTTGATGCCGCTCGCGCCGGTCTCAGCGATCACCGCGGCGACAGCTGCTTTTACATCGTCGTCGGACATCTGCTTCGGCAGATAGGCCGAGATGACGGCGATCTCGGCGCGCTCCTGCGCCGCCAATTCCTCGCGGTTACCCTTTTCGTAGAGTTCGACCGACTCCTGGCGCTGCTTGATCATCTTTTGCAGGACGCCAAGCAAATCGCCATCCGCCAGCGGCGGCTTGCCCTGCCCGCGCGCCTCGATATCGGCGTTCTTGATCGTGGAGTTGACCATGCGCAGCGTGGAGAGCTTGCGCTCGTCCTTGGCCTTCATCGCCTCCTTGACGGCGTTGTTGATGTCATCGCGCAGCATCGAAGTCTCCCCTAGTGGTCCAATTCTAACATTTGCATCCCGTTGCGGCCGGGTTCTCGCAAATGTTCAGAATCAAAGGACCACTAGCAGCTATTAGGGTCCCAGTGGAGTTCTGAATTTGGCATTCGCTTGCCCGGAACCGGAGTTTGACGCGGTGCAGTAGCCGGGCTATGTCATGCGCTCATGACCCCATCGGAAAATGCTTCAGCTTGGCCGGACCTTGAGCCGACCGCGCTTCTCGTGCTGGCCGACGGGACCGTGCTCAAAGGCTTTGGCTTCGGCGCGGAAGGCCAGGCGGTCGGAGAAGTCTGCTTCAACACCGCGATGACCGGTTACGAGGAAATTCTCACCGACCCCTCCTACGCCGGGCAACTCATCACCTTCACTTTTCCGCATATCGGCAACGTCGGCACCAACGACGAGGACATCGAAACCGTGAACATGGCGGCGACGCCCGGCGCGCGCGGCGTCATCCTGCGCAGCGCCATCACCTCGCCGTCGAACTACCGCGCCGCCAAACACCTCGACGCCTGGCTGAGGGCGCGCGGCATCATCGGCATCTCGGGCATCGACACCCGTGCGCTGACCGCTTTGATCCGCACCCGCGGCATGCCCAACGCGGTGGTCGCCCATACGAAGAACGGACGGTTCGATCTGCATGGATTGAAAAAGGAGGCGCGCGAGTGGCCCGGCCTCGAGGGCATGGACCTCGTGCCGATGGTGACATCGAGCCAGCGCTACACCTGGGACGAAACGCCGTGGGAGTGGAGTAAGGGCTTCGGCCGGCAGGATGGCCCAGAATTCAACGTCGTCGCCGTCGATTACGGCATCAAGAGAAACATCCTGCGCCTGCTCGCCGGTGAAGGCTGCAAGGTTACGGTGGTGCCGGCAACCACCTCCGCGGAAGACATCCTGGCGATGAAGCCGGACGGGGTCTTCCTGTCGAACGGCCCTGGCGACCCGGCCGCGACCGGCAAGTATGCCGTGCCAATGATTCGAAAAGTGATCGAGTCGGGCACGCCGACCTTCGGCATCTGCCTCGGTCACCAGATGCTCGGCCTCGCGGTGGGCGCGAAAACCAAGAAGATGCATCAGGGTCATCACGGCGCCAACCACCCGGTCAGGGAGGAGACAACCGGCAGGGTGGAGATCACTTCCATGAACCACGGTTTTACCGTCGACGAGGCGACGCTGCCCAAAGGCGCGAAGCAGACTCATGTCTCGCTTTTCGACGGCTCCAACTGCGGCATCGAACTCGAAGGCAAGCCAGTATTCTCGGTCCAGTATCACCCGGAAGCTTCGCCGGGACCGCGGGACTCGCACTATTTATTCAAGCGCTTTGCCAGTCTAATGCGCGAGAACAAGTCGGCGTAGATTTACGCCGACTTTGCGTAGCCCAGCAGCGAATACCTGCTCGATCAGGCTTCGTTGCTGCCCTCCTGACGGCTCGCCTCGAACAGGAACCAGGTCCTTCGTTCGGCCGCGTCAATGAAATTTTCGAGCAGGCTTGCGGTCGCAACGTCCTCATACTTGTCGCAAATATCATGGGCCTTGCGCATGGCCGCGGCGACCTTCTTGTTGTCGTTCATCAGCTCGCGCAACATCTCCCGCGGCAGGACATAGCTCTCGTCGTTATCTTCGAGCGTCTGCAGTTTGGCGACTTGCCCGATCGAGCGCAGCGTGGTGCCGCCGATCTTGCGAACCCGCTCCGCTATTTCGTCGGTCGTGCCGAATATTTGCTCCGACTGCTCGTCGAGCAGCAGATGGTAGTCACGAAAATGCCGGCCGCTGACATGCCAATGGAAATTCTTGGTCTTGAGATAGAGCGCAAAGGTATCGGCGAGGATAGTATTCATGGCGGCCGATATCTTACTAACGCCTTCCTGTGAGAGATCGGTCGGCGTGTCGAGTACGGGGTTTACTTTCCGCAAAGCGGAACTTTTGGCTTGGGACACGATGCACCCTCCTAATTGTAATTGGAAAATTCGGCGCGAGGCCGGACAGTCGCTGCAGACCGTCAGACACTATTCAGCGACAAGTTCGCTAACTCGCGAGCCGGCGGAGTGTTCCGGAGGCTGGTCGCAGCCCGGATGGGGCGGATAGACAGATGCTATGTCGGCATTAACGTTAAGTAGCGGTAAGACTCGCCACCCGACGATTGTTGCGGAATATTGTGGTCGGCCCGGTGGCGGAAGTTCGACGCGGGAGCTGTGCAAAGCTTTTTATCCTGGTTCAAGTCCAGGCTGGGCCTCCAAACTTCTTTACGTGCATAAGCCTCCGACGTGATGCTGCGGCGCAGCTTCCGGAAGTGCATACCCATCCTCACCAAGAAAGAGTTCGCGAGCGCGAGCTTGCCGGTTTTCTAAACCGCGATGCTAGCGACGATGATGCCAGTGACGGTGAAGTGCCCGTGAAAACGCGGCGGAGCAATAACCCCGAACCGTTATAGAATCGTCTGTTGGGAAAAACTGTCCGCTCCCGCGCTAAGCGAGATCGAAAGGCAATTCGCGCGTCATAACACGCGAGGACGAACCCTGATGGTGACGGAGCGGATTCGATGAATCGAACATCGGTCTGCGACCTGGAAGCCGCTGCTTTGCCACTAAGCTAAATCCGCGCAACTACGAACATAGCATATCGCCGACACTCTTGCGCCGGAAGCTAGAATTAACGTTACATTGCAAACCGCTCGACCCGCAGGCGGCAAAAGTTCGACGCCGGAGCGACGCTTTTTATTCTGGTTCAGTCCAGCGGGACCTCATTCTTGAGACTACCCGATTGCGGCATCGGTTGCCGCGGCCAGTTTGCTCTCAAGCCCCTTCGCGGCCGCATAGAGCTTGTCGCTATTCGCATCGAAACCGTGGCGGGCGAAAACAGCCGAAATGTAAGTCGCGTCGTTATAGCTGACGTAGACCTTGCCGGCCTGGCCCTGCCAGACCAGCATTTTTAGCGGTAAATCGATGGCCAACATGGGATGCTGAAGAAACAGCGGCGTTCCGCCTTGTGGGCTGCCCACCACCAGAACCGTCGCCGGAGGCATCTCAAGACCGACAGTCTTGGCCGCGGCGGCGTGATCGAGGCGCGTAAAGACCTTCAGACCGTTCTCCTTCACCGCCGTTTCGAGATGATCCAGCGTGATCTCGAAATGGTGCGCGCTTTGCTTTGTCACCAGATCGGTCGCAGCTTGTGCAAAACCTGCCATAAAAAGACTCCGAAAATTCGACTATGCGTCGCTCGCATGGGGCGTAACATCGCGGATATTCGTCGGCGGCGGCTGAGTTTTCGTACCCTGCCCGACCTGGGCATAGGCGCAAAAGGATTTTTGCGCCTCCAAACCGGGAATTGCCGGTTGATGAAGCCCTTATAATCCTTCCCCACCCGGGAAATCTGGTCTAAAAACAGCCCGCGCGCGAAGATCGCGCTCTTGCTTAAGGGACGCGCGGCTCGCGCGCCCTTTTTTTGTGCCCGATTTCATCCTGGGACTTGATGCCTAAACGCACCGACATCTCGACCATTCTCATCATCGGTGCCGGTCCGATCGTCATCGGACAGGCCTGTGAATTCGACTATTCCGGCACCCAGGCGGTGAAGGCGCTGAAGGAGGAGGGTTACCGGGTCGTCCTGGTCAACTCCAACCCGGCGACGATCATGACCGATCCCGAACTGGCGGACGCGACCTACATCGAACCGATCACTCCCGAAATCGTCGGTAAGATCATCGAAAAGGAACGCCACGTCATTCCCGGCGGCTTCGCGCTGCTGCCGACCATGGGGGGGCAGACCGCGCTGAACTGCGCATTGTCGCTGCGAAGGCAGGGCACGCTGGATGATTTCGACGTCGAGATGATTGGCGCGACAGCAGATGCCATCGACAAGGCCGAGGACCGGCAACTGTTCCGTGAGGCCATGACCAAAATTGGTCTGGAGACGCCGAAATCCCGCCTCGCCAATGCCTCGGCGCTGAAAAAGCAATACCGCGACGAATATCTGGCCAGAAAGGAAACGCTCTCCGGCGATGCACTGGCGGAGCATGAGCGGCAATGGACGCTCGGCGAGAACGAGCGACGCAAGCGCTATCAACAACAGGCGATGGCGGAAGCACTGATGGCGCTGTCCGAGATCGGCCTGCCGGCGATCGTCCGCCCCTCCTTCACCATGGGGGGCAAGGGCGGCGGCATTGCCTACACGCGCGACGAATTCCTCGACATCATCGAACGCGGCCTTGATGCCTCGCCGACCAACGAAGTGCTGATCGAAGAAAGCGTACTCGGCTGGAAGGAGTACGAGATGGAGGTCGTTCGCGACAAGAAGGACAACTGCATCATCATCTGCTCGATCGAGAACCTCGATCCGATGGGCGTTCACACCGGCGACTCCATCACGGTGGCGCCAGCACTGACGCTGACCGACAAGGAATACCAGATCATGCGCGACGCCTCGCTGGCGGTGTTGCGAGAGATCGGCGTCGAAACCGGCGGCTCCAACGTACAGTTCGGCGTCGATCCTGCCGACGGACGCATGGTCGTCATCGAGATGAATCCGCGGGTGTCGCGCTCCTCGGCGCTGGCATCAAAAGCGACCGGCTTCCCCATCGCCAAGGTCGCGGCGAAACTCGCGATCGGCTACACGCTCGACGAAATCGCCAACGACATCACCGGCGGCGCGACACCGGCATCATTCGAGCCCAGCATCGACTACGTCGTCACCAAAATTCCGCGCTTCGCGTTCGAGAAATTTCCGGGCGCTTCAACCACGTTGACGACCTCGATGAAATCGGTCGGCGAAGTGATGGCGATCGGCCGCACCTTTCAGGAAAGCCTTCAGAAGGCGCTGCGTGGCCTGGAGACCGGCCTTACCGGCCTCGACGAAATCGATATCGAGGGCATGGGCAGGGGCGACGACAAGAACGCGATCCGCGCGGCGCTCGGCACGCCGACTCCTGATCGCCTGTTGCAAGTCGCGCAGGCGATGCGGCTCGGTTGGACTGACGAAGAAATCTTCAATTCCTGCAAGATCGACTCCTGGTTCCTCGCTGAGTTGCGCGGCATCGTCGAGATAGAGAACAGGGTCCGCGCCCACGGCCTGCCGGGCAACGCCTTCGGGATGCGCACGGTCAAGGCGATGGGTTTCTCGGATGCGAGACTCGCGGTGCTCTCAGGCAGAACGGAAGCGGAGGTCAAAGCGCTCAGGCGCACCCTCGGCGTGCGCCCGGTCTACAAACGCATCGACACCTGCGCCGCGGAATTCGCCTCACCGACCGCTTACATGTACTCGACCTATGAGTCGCCGTTCGCAGGCGCGGTCGCCGACGAAAGCGCACCGTCGGACAAGACCAAGGTCGTTATCCTCGGCGGCGGTCCCAACCGCATCGGCCAGGGAATCGAGTTCGACTATTGTTGCTGCCATGCCTGCTTCGCGCTGTCGGATGCTGGCTATGAGACCATCATGGTCAACTGCAACCCGGAAACGGTCTCAACCGACTACGATACCGCTGACCGGCTTTACTTCGAGCCGCTGACGGCCGAGGACGTGCTGGAGATCATCGACACCGAACGGCAGAACGGAACGCTGCATGGCGTGATCGTGCAGTTCGGCGGCCAGACGCCGCTGAAACTTGCACGCGCGCTGGAGGCGGCCGATGTGCCGATCCTCGGCACCTCGCCCGAAGCCATTGATCTTGCCGAGGACCGCGACCGATTCAAGCGGATCCTCGACCGGCTGAAACTGAAGCAACCAAAGAACGGCATCGCCTATTCGGTGGAGCAGGCGCGGCTGGTGGCCGCCGATCTCGGCCTGCCGCTGGTGGTGCGCCCGTCCTATGTGTTGGGCGGCCGTGCCATGCAGATCATCCGCGAGGAAAGCCAGCTCGGCGACTATCTGCTCGGAACTCTGCCCGAACTCGTGCCGGTCGACGTCAAGGCCCGTTATCCGAACGACAAGACCGGCCAGATCAACACCGTACTCGGCACCAACCCGCTGCTGTTCGATCGTTATCTCTCCGATGCCACGGAAATCGATGTCGATTGTCTCGGCGACGGCAAGGACACTTATGTCGTCGGCATCATGGAGCATATTGAGGAGGCCGGCATCCATTCCGGCGACTCGGCCTGCTCGTTGCCTCCGCGTTCGCTTGATGCAGCCACGATCGCCGAGCTGGAGCGGCAGACCCGCGAACTCGCGCTCGGTCTCGATGTCATCGGTCTGATGAACGTGCAATACGCCATCAAGGACGGCGAAATCTACGTGCTGGAAGTGAACCCCCGCGCCTCACGCACGGTGCCGTTCGTCGCCAAGGTAGTCGGCCTTCCGGTCGCCAAGATTGCGGCGCGGATCATGGCCGGCGAGAAACTAGCCGACTTTAAACTCGGGGCACAAAAGCTCGGTCATGTCGGCGTCAAGGAATCGGTCTTCCCCTTCGCGCGCTTCCCCGGCGTCGACACCGTGCTCGGTCCGGAAATGAAATCGACCGGCGAGGTGATGGGCATCGACCGCTCGTTCGAGATCGCCTTCGCCAAGAGCCAGCTCGGTAGCGGCACGCATCTGCCGCGCAAGGGCACGGTGTTCGTCTCGGTCCGCGAGAGCGACAAAATGCGTATCCTCGCGGCCGTGAAGCTGTTGGCATCTCTCGGCTTCAGGGTGATGGCCACGTCGGGAACGCAACGCTACCTGACCGATAGCGGCGTTCCGGCTGAAAAGATTAACAAGGTTCTGGAGGGACGGCCGCATATCGTGGACGCCATCACCAACGGCGAGGTGCAACTGGTGTTCAACACCACTGACGGGCCGCAGGCACTGGCTGACAGCCGCTCGTTGCGGCGCGCTGCCCTCTTGCATAAAGTGCCGTATTACACCACTCTTTCGGGAGCCGTGGCGGCCGCGCAGGGTATCCGCGCCTATCTGGGCGGAGATCTTGAGGTTCGCACCTTGCAGAGCTATTTTCCCAAGACTTAGGCCTCAATCGGACTTGATCGGCCCGATAATCGGTCTGCAAGAGCCCTAAAGGAGTGGAACCTGCAGGCTGCGGGGAGGTTTTTGTCGCGGCAGCAGCCAGTCGGCTACTGTCGCGGTCAAGACGGTGCTCCATTGCTTCGACGGGTCCAAAGCGAGCTTCTGAACCCAATTGCATTGGAATCATAGAGTTTCGAATTCCCTTAAGAGTTTGCACTAAAGGGGCCGCAAAGACATGCGAGCGTCGGAGCCGAAACAATAGGCGAATGCGGATTTTACGGCCGGGGGCCCGGACGGAAAGCCGCTTCGCACAACGCGGCAACGCCGCCGATGAAGCGAAGGACGAAGTGAGATGATCGATAAGGTTCCGATGACCCGAGGGGGACATGCCGCCCTCGAAGTCGAACTGAAAAAGCGCCAGTCGGTGGACCGGCCGCGGATCATCGAGCAAATCGCCGAGGCGCGGGCGCATGGCGACCTATCGGAGAATGCGGAGTATCACGCCGCAAAAGAAGAGCAGTCGCACAACGAGGGCCGTATCGCCGAGCTCGAAGACAAGCTGGCACGCGCCGACATCATCGACGTCAGCAAGCTGTCCGGCGATACCATCAAGTTCGGCGCCACCGTGACGCTGATCGACGAGGACACCGACAAGAAGGCGGTGTGGCAGATCGTCGGCGAAGCCGAAGCTGACGCCAAGCAAGGCCGCATTTCAATCACCTCGCCGCTCGCGCGCGCCCTGATCGGCAAGAAGAAGGGCTCTTCCGTTGAAGTCGTCGCGCCCGGCGGCGCCAAGGCCTACGAGATCGCAAAGGTCGAGTGGCGATAGTCGAAACGATCTTAATGCTGCCCGTATGTCGCGAATAATCCCCGCGGAGTATCGTTTCCTTGATTTACTTTCGCAGAGCAGGACGCGGTATGCGGCTTTTCCGTTTACGTCTCGCACCCGCGATGGCCTTGGCGATCCTCGCCGGAGCCGCTCTCGCCGCCGATATGGATATCCCGCGACCTCCGCCGACGACGGATATCCCAGTGCAGAAAGGGCCACCGAATTGCAGTCGATGGACCGACGACTGCGTGAATTGCGCACGCGGCTCCGATGGCTCGCCGCCACTTTGCTCGAATGCCGGTTTTTCCTGCCAACCCAAACCCGTGCGGTGCCTGCGGCCTTGACGTTCCCTGTCCGGTCGCGGCCAGGACGCCAAGACCAAAGTTATGGAAATCAACTTGTTCCAGTTCTGGAACCGGTCGGGGGTCCGGGGTGTTAGAGTTCTGCGTCGGCCTGTGACGACAGGGTGACGAGCGGGTATGTTCGGACGTCGTAACCGGGGGAAACCTGACACATGGACCAGATGTTCGCCAAATGGCAGCCGACTGTTCTCAGTTTGCTTCGCTTCATGAGCGGGCTCCTGCTCATGCAGCACGGCACCGCCAAGCTGCTCGGCTTCCCGTCCCTGCCGATGTTCGCCGATCTGCAAATCGCGTCGATGGTGGGGGCTGCCGGGGTCATCGAACTGGTCGGCGGCGGGCTTCTGGTCGTCGGGTTGTTCACGCGGGCCGCGGCCTTCATCACGTCGGGCATGACGGCGGTCGCCTACTTCATGGTGCATGCGCCGCAGAACTTCATGCCGATCGTCAATCATGGCGAACTGGCCGCGCTCTACTGTTTTGTTTTCTTCTACCTGGTGTTCGCTGGCGGCGGTCCCATCAGCCTCGATAAGATGCTTTTCAACAAGAGTTGAAACCGATCAGGCTTTGGCTCACCTTGCGGCCTTAGCCCGGCACCTTCAGCTCCAACGGCACTGCCGGGGAGTATTTGGAATTGTGAAGCACCAGCGAGGTCCGCACGTTGCGCACATGCGGCGCAGCGGTGAGATGCGCGACGAAATCCTGAAATGTGGCCATGTCAGGCGCAACGCATTTCAAGATGAAGTCGACCTCGCCTGACAGCATCCAGCATTCGCGCACGAGCGGCTCGCGACGTACGAACTCCTCAAACGCGCGAAGGTCGGCGTCCGCCTGACTCGACAGATGCACCGACGCAAACACCGTAACCTCGAAACCGAGCCGCTGGGGATCGAGCAGTCCGCGATATCCCTGAATATAACCATCTTCCTCCAGCGTCCGAACCCGGCGCAAGCACGGCGGCGGCGAAATGCCGACCCGTTTCGCCAGTTCGACGTTGGTGATCCGGCCGTCGGCCTGAATTTCGTTCAAAATCTTAAGATCGATCTGGTCCAGACTTTTCGACACACGCATCCAATCCCGAAAGCCGGGGCAAAGGTCGAATCCCCGGCAGGTCTTACTTAACGCAAATGGGGACGCTTGCGTAATTTTATTGCGCCAGGTTCACTTTGGTGCTTAGAGGAATTGTTGCAGTGACGGGTTGCATTTTTCGCATAGCTAGCCAGATATCGGAGGCGTCGATCCCGACGCTTCTCACGCCTCTACGAGCCTTCGCGGGCCATTTTGTGCCTTGCGCGCAAGCCATTGTCTTACGATAGGGATTCCAATTCCATGTCCGCCCCCACCCAAGCCAAGGTCGTCATCATCGGCTCCGGGCCGGCGGGCTACACGGCGGCGATCTATGCGGCGCGCGCCATGCTGGAGCCGGTGCTAATCCAGGGCATCCAGCCGGGTGGCCAGCTCACCATTACGACCGACGTTGAAAATTACCCCGGCTTCGCCGACGTGATCCAGGGGCCGTGGCTGATGGAGCAGATGGAGAAGCAGGCGACGCATGTCGGTACCCGGATCGTAACCGATACGGTGAATTCCCTCGATGTGTCACAGCGGCCGTTCCGGCTAACCTGCGACAGCGGCGAGGTCTATCTCGCCGAAACCGTAATCCTCGCAACAGGCGCGCAGGCGCGCTGGCTCGGGCTGTCATCCGAGGACAAGTTCAAGGGATTCGGTGTATCCGCATGCGCTACCTGCGATGGCTTTTTCTATCGTGGTAAAAACGTGATCGTAGTCGGCGGCGGCAACACAGCGGTCGAGGAAGCGCTCTTCCTTACCAATTTCGCCTCACAGGTCACCCTTGTACATCGCCGCGATCACTTCCGCGCTGAACGCATCCTGCAGGATCGCGCATTCAAGCATCCGAAGATCAAAGTCGTCTGGGACAGCGCCATCGACGAAATCTGTGGTAGCGAGGATCCTTCCAAGGTTACCCATGTGCGGCTCAGGGACGTCAAGACCGGCGCACTCACCGAAGTCGCAGCCGATGGCGTATTTATTGCGATCGGCCACGCACCTGCGACTGAACTGGTTACCGGCAAGGTCAAGCTGAAGCCGTCGGGCTACGTCGAAGTTGCGCCGAACTCGACAGCAACGTCTGTGCCGGGGCTGTTCGCCGCCGGCGACGTCGCGGACGAGGTTTATCGCCAAGCCGTGACGGCCGCAGGCCTGGGCTGCATGGCCGCGCTGGAAGCCGAACGGTTTCTCGCTGTGCACGCGGGCGACCGCGCTGCGGCAGAATAACCGCGCAGTGTGCCGACATGGATTGGGACAAGCTAAAAGTGTTTCACGCCGCGGCAGAGGCTGGGAGCTTCACACACGCCGGTGAACAGCTCGGGCTGTCACAATCTGCCGTATCGCGACAGGTCGGCGCGCTGGAGCAGGAACTCTCGGTCCCGCTGTTTCATCGTCACGCGCGGGGGCTGATCCTGACCGAACAGGGTGATCTGCTGTTCCGCACCGCGCATGATGTCTTCATGCAATTACAGGCGGCGCGCGCCCAGCTCGCCGACAGCCGGGAAAGACCAAGCGGCGACCTCAAGGTGACGACCACGCTGGGAGTCGGCATCAACTGGTTGATACCGCGCCTTGGCGAATTCACCTCGCTGTATCCGGAGATCAGGATCTCACTGCTTTTGACGGACGAAGAGCTCGATCTGTCGATGCGGGAAGCCGATATCGCGATCCGCACATACAAGCCGACCCAGCCCGACCTGATTCAGCGCAAGCTGTTTGCAATATGTTTCCATGCCTATTGTTCGACCGAATACGTCAAGCGTTTCGGCACCCCGCGAACGCTTGAGGAACTCAGTGGGCACCGTATCATCCTGCTCAACGAGACGCAGGCATCGCCCCATCTCCAGAACCGCAATTGGCTGATCGATGCCGCTCGCAACGGCTCAGGACCGCACGAACCCTACTTCACCGTCAACAGCATACTGGGCCTGTTCAGCGCCTGTCAGCAAGGTCTCGGCATAGCAGCGCTGCCGGATTATCTGGTCGGGGGGAACAACCTGCTGGTTCAGTTGTTTCGCGAATCCGATTCGATTCAGCTCGATACTTATTTCGTGTATCCGGAAGAGCTGAAATCCGTGGCGCGGGTTCAGGCTTTCCGAGATTTCGTCGTCAGCAAGGCGCAACGCTGGCCGTCGTGATCGGATCAAACTCTGTTTGATTTGATCTGACGCGTTTTCTTCACGCGAACCGTATCCATCCTCGGGTCAAGGCCGAGGACATGCTTCGCTCGAAACGCTCTGGCGCAAAAAGACAAAACGCGCGAAACTCGCGCGCTTTGTCACCAGCATCGAGCGACGGTCAGGCGGCCTGCTTATGCATGGCTCCGCCCGAGGACACAGACCCGCGGATCGCCTTGACGGACCTTTCAATCGCTGCCCACAACCGTCCAATCTCCGAGGCAGCGCGGCCCTGGGAATCGTATTCGCGTGCCCCTTCGCCGTGTGCAAGCGCCAGCAGCAGATCGGCGCGATTTGTGATCTGGCCACTCCAAACCGGAGCGCGGAATTTTGCCAGAGCCTCGCGCGCAATGGTAACGATCGGACTTTCGGAGCCATCGCGCATTGCCGGCGCACCATTGATGACAACCGCGTAAGGCTTCCGTGCAGACCGGCAGCTCTGGATGGTGCCCTGAACGGCGTTGACGTCGAACACGCCGGGTCGCGCGGGAATCACAACCATGGTTGCATTCCGGATGGCGTCATCGACGACGGCCGTCAGATTCGGAGGCGTGTCGATAAAGACCCACTCGAAGCCGTCACGCTTCGCGGCGTTGATGATTTCGGTGACAGAGCGATTGGCTGTCCGGATCGGAGGCTCGTTGGTGCCGCGCAACTTGTGCCAAAGCGTCAGTGATCCCTGCGGATCGGCATCGACCAGCAGGCAGGGCCTCGAAGCCTTATGAACTTGTGCGGCAAGATGAGCGGCCAGGGTGCTTTTGCCTGAGCCGCCTTTACGCGATGCGAAAACAATAACGTTCATACCTTGGTCTCCCGATTGACCCAGGAGAATAAAATGAATCAGCATACTGATTCGTTAAAGACATTTTTACCGTCTTTTGCCGCCATGGGCCTGTTTTTCATGCTTTTTGGGGCATTTAAGCCGCGTCGCTGTCCGATATCGAGACGATCTTGGCCCCAGAGAGCCCGAAATGGAATAGTCGTGCGAAGCCTTACGACATGCGTTTCACGGCTTTTCGCTCCAACCATTTGCGCTCGATCCACCCCAGCATCCGGGCCATCGGTCCCTGCAAGAACGGCAGATCTTGCGCGATCAAAATAAGACCGAGAGGCAACATCCACAGCCCGAGAACCGGTAGAAAACTGAAAATGCCGCCGATGATCAACGCCATCGCAAACGGAACGCGGACCAGCCGCGAGGAGGGCTTACGCACCCAACCCATAAATTTCGCAAATCGTAGCGGCATTTTACCTTCCAACCAGGCAAGATGCCGATCCAGTTCCGCACGGTGTTCACTACTCACGTCTCGCTCCATGACAAAAAGATGTTGATTTGTCACGGCGCCACAAGGGGGCGGGATGTCGCGCGCAGACGTCTCGCAAAAAATGCCTTTAGATCGCTTCATCAAACTCAGAATCCGAACGTCCAAACGACGCTTACCACCGTCAGCGTCAGGAAAGCGCTGAGCGTCCAGCCGATGGCGTAGTTTTTCTCCTCCGGCACGATCCCGCGCATGTCCTCGACCCCTCCGTGGGTAGGACGCCAAAGGTGCAAATCGGTCATTACAACCTCCCATGCAGACATTGCCGCAATACTCCAATGGCGGGAGGGCAATACAAGTTCCCTTGCAAGTATCCGAATTATTACGGCTCGACTTGACGGCGCGGTGCACAGCGGTCATGCGTACCGCGTCAGTCAGCTGGACGGCCGCTCCCGCTCGGGCCGAAAGGCTTGCGGGGGAGGAAAGTCCGGGCTCCATCGACATACGGTGCCGGATAACATCCGGCGGGGGTGACCCTAGGGACAGTGCCACAGAGAACGAACCGCCGCTTCCACCCTCTCCTTTCGCTTGCCGAAAGAGGGAGGGGTGAGAGCGGTAAGGGTGAAAAGGTGCGGTAAGAGCGCACCGCGTTTCCGGCAACGGAGACGGCATGGCAAACCCCACCGGGAGCAAAACCGAATAGGGACGGCGTCGCGAGAGGTTCGCCTTGGGCGATAACATCGCAGGGCTATGTCGGGCTCGCTGTCCGGGTAGGTTGCATGAGGCAACGTGCAAACGTTGTCCCAGAGGAATGGCCGTCACGTATCGTATGCGTAAGTGTGCGGTGCCCTACAGAACCCGGCTTACAGGCTGGCTGATATCCGCAAAGCGTTTTGAATCGAAGTGAACTTGCGGTTCACTTGAGGAAAGCGTGTTTCACTGTGAATGAGGGGTTCGGCGCGCCGGACCCCTCGCCAACGAAACTCCGCGGCAGGAGGAAGACGATCATGACTGACTCCGCCGAAAATCAAACAGCAGCGAATAAGACAGCCGACGCTCGACGCCACTATTCGTCATAATCCGCCTCGCTGGCGTAACTGTGCGAATGGTTCTTGCGACCGCCAAATGATCCCGTGACAGCCGGCTCGCGGCTGGCATACGAACCGCGCGCAGCGGCGCGTGCGGCAATGTCCTCGCCCGATACCGCAGCAGGGTTGCAGACCATTCGGCGACTTGCGCGGCGCATCAGATCGACATGGATATGATTGTAGTGATGGACGTTGGAGCCGGGCGCCAGCACCGTGGCGAAGCGCTGACAGGCCGACGCTTCCACATCGCGGAGGAAACCCTGCTCTTCCGGCAGACCCTTCCAGCCGTGCTGCACTGAAACGTATCGTCCATCCGCCAGCGTGAAACCAGCGATATCCAACGCATTCCCGAAGGCGTGCTCGGAAATATGCGCGCGCGGATTGCCGTTCATGCCACGGCAGGAATAAGCCGAGATCTGCTTGATCTCGACCACGCGCGCGCCGAACCAACGCATCGACGCCGGCTGTACCGCATCCGCTAACCAGCGATCGAGCGCCGAGACGATAGGGCATGCAAGCGTCGCGGAAGGCTTCACCACGACGGGACCGACCGCGCTGGTGACGGTCCCGCGCGCAGGTCCGAGACGCAGCGAGTTCTGTGACGAATCCAGCGCAGGCGCTGCCGGATACGCGGAGGGCCGCGTGCCGCTATAGGACTGAGGCTGCGACCGCGGATACGACTGTCCGTAATGGTCGTTCGCCGATGCGTGATTATCCTGCGGTCCGTCCGGCGGCAACTCGATCCGACCCTCGGCAGGATAGACGCCGGGCGCGGTCAGCGAGACCGGCCCGTTCGATCCGTCGCCGGAGGCGGGCTGAGGAGTTGGTGTTTCGGGGTAGGATGGCGGGGGCGTCCGGTAGGCGGGCTGCGCGATCGGCCAGCGCGGCTGGCGGCCGATTGACGCGGGGGGCCTGAGATCCTCGTCGGCAAAGCCGTACGCCGGGTTTTCACCGAGCGCCGAGACCTTCAGGGGAAATTCCGCGCCGCAAATGCCGGGGCCATTGATCGGACGGATGCGAACGAGATCGGCGCTCTCCCTGACCTCGCCGGATTTCAGACATGCAGCTTCAGCCTCGGCCCGCCACGGTTCGCGCTCCGCAGTCTGAAAAAAACCGCGCCCGCAACCGGCCAACGATACGAGGACGAGGGAGCCGACAAAATACAAGGCAACTCTGCGCGTCATCCGCGCACGTTCAACGAATTTATTTAAAGCTTCTTCAATGTGTTGTTTTCAGTCATTTTTAACCACGCCGTTGCGGTGCGCCATAGAAGATGGGTGGCGAGACTGGAACCGATTGCAGGACGCTGCGTTACGACGAACAAATGGCGTGAGGTCGCATGACTTTCGCGGGCCACATGAGCATCCTGACCGCCTACATCGCACTCGCCTTCGTGGGCGCGATCGTGCTGGGCGTTTTTTAGCCAAATTTCCCGCATCTGGTCCCCGCATCAGTGGGTGATTAAGTCGGGAAGCCAATGCGGCCTGGGTTTAACCTCAAGACCATCCTGCTCGGCATCGTGATCCTTGCGGTCTCGTTTCTTTCCGGTCTCAAGGCCGTGGACTGGTTGTCGCCGCGCGACATCGACAAGCCTGCCCTAGCGACATTGCCACCGCTCCCCCCCGTCAACCGCAATTCGAGCATCGTCGCGCCGATCAAGATACCCCTGACGCTCATTCGCGACGCCGCCGAGCGCGCGGCTCCGCATAACTTCGCTGGCAAGGCCGACAATCCGGCGGCGCAGATTCTCCAGAACGCGGACATCGGTTGGACCGCATCCCGCGGCGCGATCAGCGCCACGGGCGTCAACGGCGTGCTGTCGCTGTCGACGCCGTTGACCGGCGCCGTCAAGGTTACTGGATCGCTATCCGCCAACGCCCAGGATGCGGTCGGTAACGCGCTCGCGGGCGTACTCGGCGGCGACATCGCCAAACGGATCGGCCGCGTGAACATCAAGAATCTGAATGCCAATGCCGAGATCAAGGGCAATGTCGTGATGACGGCACGGCCGGCGCTGGCCGAAAACTGGCGTATCGATCCCGGCATAACCGCGCAGGTCAATCTTGGAGACACCAACCTCTCGGTCGCGGGCGCGCGCCTCAATGTGCCGTCACAGGTCAAGCCCGTCATCGACAGGGCAGTCAACGAACAGATCGCAAACCTGCAGCAGCGCATCCGCAACGATCCCGCTCTGGAACGCAACGCGCGACGGCAGTGGACGCAGATGTGCCGCTCGATTCCATTACAGGGTGCAGCCGGGTTTCAGGATCTTTACCTCGAGCTGAAGCCGGTGCGCGCCATCGCGGCTCAACCGCGCATTGACACCAGCAACGTCACGTTGACACTTGGTGTCGAAGCCGAGACGCGGATCACGACCGCGGCGACCAAACCCGACTGTCCGTTTCCCCAGACGCTCGCCATCGTTCCGGCCACGACGGGAAAACTGAATATCGGCGTTCCGATCGACATGTCCTTCACCGACATTACCAAGATCCTCAGGGCACAACTCGCCGGCAAGACATTCCCCGAAGATGGAAGCGGCGCGGCTGAGGTCACTGTCAAACAGGTCAGCGTCGCGGCCGCGGGCGACCGCCTTCTGATCTCGCTTCTCGTTCATGCGAAAGAAAAGAAGAGCTGGTTCGGTTTCAACGGCGAGGCCACAATCCACATCAGCGGTAGACCCGCTCTCGACCAGGCCCAGCAGATCGTACGCCTGACAGACATCCAACTTGCCGTCGAATCCGAAGCCGCGTTCGGCCTGCTCGGCGCCGCCGCGCAAACGGCATTGCCCTATCTGCAACACGCCTTGGCCGAGAAGACAGTGCTTGACCTCAAACCGTTCGCATCGAATGCGCGAGAGAAGATCGCCGCGATGATCGCGGATCTTCAGAGAAGTGAGAACGGCGCCAAGGTCACGGCAGAGATCAGCAGTCTGAAGCTTGCGGGCATCGCCTTCGATTCAAAGACGCTGCGCGTAATCGCCGAAGCGGCAGGCACCGTGAACGTCGAGCTCAAGACATTGCCGGCGCTGTGAGGGTCAAAGTTCCCGATGCTGCCCGGCATCGTCGCGTCCCTCCTCCTCCATCCAAACGAAGCTATGCACGAATAAACACGCCCGGTAAAAACCGGGCGCGTTGGTCGTTCTGCCGTCTATCTGGCGGCTCAGGTCGAGTATTTGAATTCAGGCATCGCCTCCAGCTGTTGCTTGGTCGCGCTGAAGACTGCGTGATCCGGATACCATGAACTCTTGTCCGCCTTCGTTGTATTGACCGTGGCCGGCGCGGATGTCGCAGATCCCGTGGTGGTCCCTGTACCTGCGCCGCTTCCCGAGGCCGATGCCTGCGCAGGTGTATCGACAAACTTCAGCTTTTCGAACGGTACCGCAACCAGACGCTCGCCAACGCCTAGGAAGCCGCCTACCCCGATCACCGCAGCTTTGATCGCTCCATTCTTGTCCAACAGAAGATCGCTGATCGAGCCGAGCTTGTCGTTGGTATCGTTATAAACGTTAAGACCGACCAACTTCGACGAGCGCCAGGTGCCATGATAGCCTGACACTGATGTGGTAGCGGCCGGAGCATTCATCGTCATGGTGTTCGGCGTCTGAGCAACCGCCGCCGTCGCCAACAGCGCGGAGCCAATCAACGCGACCGTCATATGTTTCGAGATCATCAGTGTGTTCTCCTTCAGTTTAAATGGAGTAGCGAGAACCCATGACGCCAAGAGTGGTTCCACGGAACACCTTCGATAAATCCCGTTCCAATCGGACAAAACAACACAAAGATGTGCGTAGATTTCGAACGACGCACGCAAGCTACGCCGACACGCAGCAGCGCGACCAATGACCGAGAGCGATGTGCCATCGCAAACAGCCGACACCGTCGTTTCTCAAGATTTGCGTTTCTCAAGATTTACAGTGCAGCCGGTCGAAACGACGCCGCTAAGCAGCGTGTGCACGCGGCTCGTCGTTCGCCTCGCGAAAGAACGCGACGGTTTCGAACTGATAGCCACAGTGAACGCATTGCCAGAGATACGCTGTTCGGCGCGGTCCGTTTTCAAACCATACTGGTGCGGCAATCAGACGAGCGCACTGCGCACAAGGATTTTGGTGGGGTAAATCATCAGATACGGCAGCGACCATGACGCTTCTCCCATCTGCTCTTTTTTGTCTGCGAATTGTAGCGAGCGCAACTCGCCGAGAGTTCGCATTGCTCGATCCTGACTCCCTCTCGCGACAAATTTGCGACATTCCGCAAGCGCCCCTCGTGTAGCTAGACGCCGCAACACGACGCCACACGATCTCAAAGAGTTCCTTGGCATTACGCCCTCGGCAGGCTGAATTCATGAGCTTCCTATTTCGTCCATTTTGCCATAGGAAAGGCAAGATTGAGGCGGTAAAAAAGGCGGATCGTGAAGGGGTGCCCGTGACAAATTTACGCAAATTCGGTCCGCTTCTTGTTTTTGTCACGATGGCATGGCCGCAGCCATCGACCGCGCAACACGTGGACTACGCACCGATGGTGGCGGCACATGCGCAAGCCAACGGCGTTCCTGTCGAGCTGGTTCACCGCGTCATCATGCGTGAAAGTCGCTACAATCCACACGTGGTTCATCGCGGAAACTATGGCATGATGCAGATCAAGCTCGAAACCGCTCGCGGCCTCGGCTACACCGGCACCGCTGAAGGCCTGCTCGATCCTGAAACCAACCTCACCTATGCAGTCAAATATCTCGCGGGCGCATACCAGGCAGCTCACGGCAACCACGACCGCGCGGTGGCTTATTACGCCGGCGGTTACTACTACGCGGCGAAGCGGCAACGACTTCAGCGCGCCACGCACGAGACCCTGAGCGCTGACGCGCGAACTCCCGGTGCGCCGCTGTCGATCGTGCCGCACTGAACTGCCGCCGATACGGGGTCGAGTAGCGTCGCGTCGATGCGGTAGCTGTCGAGCGGCGATAGACGCGCGATTGTTCCGTCGCGGAGCGCCGTGAACCGCGCCGAGCGCTGCGACCGCAAAAACGTCCCGCAAAGCACCAAGCATGGAACCGCCTCTATTATCGACGATTGCGTCAGCCGCGCGTTGACACCCCTGCCTTTCGGTCTAGATTAAGGGTTGTTCCGAGGGGTGCTCCGTCAGGGAGCTGAGATACCGCAAGCTCGTAATCCGAAGACGGATTGCAGGGACCGCGGTGACCCTTTGAACCTGATCCGGGTCATGCCGGCGAAGGGACAGGGATGCTTCAGAAGACGCGGGAGAAACGGGGGGTACCCCCGATCGCGGTGATCGGTGCAGGTATTGCCGGCGCGTGGCAGGCGTTGCTGTTCGCGAAGGCTGGACACGCGGTCACGCTCCACGAACGCGGCGACGATGCGATGGCGCATGCCACCAGCCACTGGGCCGGCGGCATGCTCGCGCCATGGTGCGAATCCGAGGTGTCCGAACCTCTCGTCTCGCGTCTCGGCCTTCGCTCGCTCGCGCTATGGCACGAACATGCTCCCGATACGTCTTTCAACGGCTCTCTTGTGGTGGCGCATCCGCGCGACCGCTCCGATTTCGAGCGTTTCGCGCGGATGACATCGGGACACCGACACCTTCAGCGCGACGACGTGAGCAAGCTCGAACCATCGCTTGATGGACGATTTCGTGAAGCATTGTTCTTTCCGGACGAAGGCCATGTCGAGCCGCGCCGCGTACTGCCTGAACTGCATGCGCGCATCCGCGCGGCTGGCGGCCGGATCGAATTTGGCAGCGCGCCAAAGCCAGCCGACATTGAGGGTCTGGCGATCGATTGCCGCGGCCTCGCCGCGCGCGACACGTTTCCGGACCTGCGGGGCGTCAAGGGCGAGGAGATTATCGTCGAAACTGACGAGATCATGCTGTCGCGCCCGGTGCGACTCCTGCATCCGCGATGGCCGCTCTACATCATTCCACGTGAACACCACCGCTTCATGATCGGCGCCACCTCGATCGAATGCGAGGACGACGGCGTCAGCGTGCGTTCCGCGCTGGAACTGCTGAGCGCCGCTTACGCGGTGCATCCGGCGTTCGGCGAGGCGCGGATCGTGGAGATCGGCGCAGGCCTGCGGCCCGCCTTTCCCGACAACCTGCCGCGCATCGCGATCGACAAGAATCGGATCGCGGTCAACGGGCTTTACCGTCACGGCTTCCTGCTGGCTCCGGCGCTCGCGGAACTGACGCTTGGCTATGTCGCGCGCGGGGAGATCGACAACGAGGTGATGCAATGCAAGTGATCGTCAACGGCGAACGGCGCGAGATCGCAGCGCAGACCGTGGACGCCCTGCTGAGCGAGCTCGACTATGAAGGCACGCACGTCGCAATCGCTCTGAATTTTGACGTGCTGCCGAAAAACCGATGGGCGGATACGACGCTAAAGAGCGGCGATGAGATCGAGATCATCACGCCGCGGCAAGGAGGGTGAGGATAATGACCGATAGTCATCCTCTCCCGTCATTGCGAGCGAAGCGAAGCAATCCAGTTCTACCGCGCAGCAAGCATAGACTGGATTGCTTCGTCACTAACGCTCCTCGCAATGACGGAACGAATGTGTCCGTCGTGAAGACGAGAATTGGGACTTCGCCATGAGCACAGTCAAATTCTACAATCGCGAGTTCTCCTCCCGGCTGCTGATCGGAACGGCGCTGTATCCATCGCCCAGGATCATGCAAGGCGCCATTCGCGCCGCGGGTAGCCAGATCGTCACTGTGTCGCTGCGGCGGGAGACAGCAGGCGGCAAAACCGGCGACGCCTTCTGGTCGCTGATCCGCGAACTCGATGTCACGGTGCTGCCGAACACCGCCGGGTGCAAAAGCGTACGCGAAGCCGTCACGACGGCGAAACTTGCTCGCGAACTATTCGACACGTCCTGGATCAAGCTTGAAGTCATCGCCGATGACGACACGCTGCAGCCTGATGTGGTTGGACTCGTCGAAGCTGCCACCGTCCTCATCAAGGATGGTTTTGACGTGTTTCCCTATTGCACCGAAGATCTCGGCGTCGCGATGCGGCTTGTTGAGGCGGGTTGCAAGGTGGTGATGCCGTGGGCCGCGCCGATCGGCAGCGCGAAAGGCATCACCAACCGCGATGCCTTGAAGCTGCTGCGCGAACGCTTGCCCGATATCACGCTCGTCGTCGATGCCGGACTCGGCGCACCGAGCCACGCCGCGCTGGCCTGCGAACTCGGCTACGACGCCGTGCTCCTCAACACAGCCGTCGCCAAGGCCGCCGATCCAGTTGTCATGGCTGGCGCTTTCAAGCTCGCGGTGGAAGCCGGCCGCAGCGCTCATGAGGCGGGCCTGATGGAGGCCCGCGACTTCGCCTCGCCATCCACCCCCGTTGTAGGGACACCGTTCTGGCATGCCGTATCCTGATCGCCACGCGTATCCTGATCGCTTTTATCCTGTCGTCGACACGCTGGACTGGCTGCGCCGCCTGATCGGACTCGGCGTCGGCACAGTGCAGTTGCGCGCAAAAGACCTCAACGATGGCGAAGCACTGCAACTCGTCAGCGATGCGCTGGAGATCGTCAAGGGCACGCCGGTGCGGCTGGTTGTCAACGACTACTGGCGCGCCGCCATCGTCGCCGGTGCAAAGCACCTTCATCTCGGCCAGGAGGATCTGGCGACAGCCGGCGTCCACGAGATTCGCAAAGCCGGGCTGACGCTCGGCCTCTCCACCCATGACGACGCCGAACTCGAAGCCGCGCTCGCCGCCGAACCGGACTATATCGCGCTTGGTCCGATCTTTCCGACCACGCTGAAGGCGATGCGCTTTGCGCCGCAAGGAATTCCGAAAATCACCGAATGGAAGAAGCGCGTCGGCAATATCCCGCTGGTCGCGATCGGCGGCATCAAGCTGGAGCAAGCGTCAGAGATTTATGCCGCCGGCGCGGACTCGATCGCCGTGGTCAGCGACATCACGCAGAACCCCGACCCCGATGCGCGGGTAAAAGCCTGGCTCGAACAGATGATTGAAACCGCATGAGGCGCCATCTTCTGCCTTCTCGTCTATTCGCATTGACCCACAACGACTGGTCTCGAACCGGAGAAACGCCATGAACATCCGCCCCAATCCGGACACCACGCGCCCCGCCGTCACCACCGGTGCCCTGCCCTCGTCCCGCAAGATTTTCTCCGCACCCGATGCCGCGCCGGACCTGCGGGTGCCGCTGCGCGAGATCATTCTATCTGAGGGCGCAAGCGAGCCGAACCTGCCGGTCTACGACACCTCCGGACCTTACACCGACCCGAACGTCGTCATCGACGTTAACGCCGGCCTGCCGCGCACGCGTCTCGCCTGGGTGAAGGAACGCGGCGGCGTCGAGGAATATGACGGCCGCGTCATCAAGCCCGAAGACAACGGCAATGTCGGAGCAAAGCACGCCGCAGCCGCGTTCACAGCACACCACAAGCCGCTACGGGGCCTCGGCGATGCGCCGATCACCCAGTTCGAATTCGCTCGCGCTGGTATCATCACCAAGGAGATGATTTACGTCGCCGAGCGCGAGAATCTTGGGCGCAAACAACAACTCGAACGCGCCGAAGCCGCGCTGGCCGACGGCGAGTCCTTCGGCGCCTCCGTTCCCGCGTTTATTACGCCGGAGTTCGTGCGTGAGGAGATCGCGCGCGGCCGCGCCATCATTCCGTCGAACATCAACCACGCCGAACTCGAGCCGATGATCATCGGCCGCAACTTTCTGGTGAAGATCAACGCCAACATCGGCAACTCGGCCGTGACCTCCTCGGTTGAAGAGGAAGTAGACAAGATGGTGTGGGCGATCCGCTGGGGCGCCGATACGGTGATGGATCTCTCGACCGGCCGCAACATTCACACCACGCGCGAATGGATCCTGCGCAATTCGCCCGTCCCTATCGGAACGGTCCCGATCTACCAGGCGCTGGAGAAGTGCGACGGCGATCCGGTCAAGCTGACATGGGAGCTTTACCGCGACACGCTGGTGGAGCAGTGCGAACAGGGCGTGGATTATTTCACCATCCACGCCGGCGTGCGCCTGCCCTACATCCACCTCACCGCCGACCGCGTCACCGGCATCGTCTCGCGCGGCGGCTCGATCATGGCGAAGTGGTGCCTCGCACATCACAAGGAGAGTTTCCTCTATACGCATTTCGAGGACATCTGCGACCTCATGCGCAAGTATGATGTTTCCTTCTCATTGGGCGACGGTCTGCGCCCCGGCTCGATCGCCGACGCCAACGACCGCGCGCAGTTCGCCGAACTGGAAACGCTCGGCGAACTCACGCAAATCGCTTGGAAGAAAGGCTGCCAGGTGATGATCGAAGGCCCCGGCCACGTGCCGATGCACAAGATCAAAATCAACATGGACAAGCAGCTCAAGGAGTGCGGCGAAGCGCCGTTCTATACGCTCGGGCCTTTGACCACCGACATCGCGCCGGGCTACGACCACATCACCTCGGGCATTGGCGCCGCGATGATCGGCTGGTTCGGCTGCGCGATGCTGTGTTACGTGACGCCGAAGGAACATCTCGGCCTGCCCAACCGGGACGACGTGAAGGTCGGCGTGATTACGTACAAAATCGCGGCGCACGCCGCGGACCTCGCCAAGGGTCACCCGGCCGCGCAACTCCGCGATGACGCCTTGTCGCGCGCGCGGTTCGACTTCCGCTGGCAGGACCAGTTCAACCTCGGTCTCGATCCCGAGACGGCGGTGGCCTTCCACGACGAGACGCTACCGAAGGACGCGCACAAGGTCGCGCACTTCTGCTCGATGTGCGGGCCGAAATTCTGCTCGATGAAGATCACGCAGGACGTGCGCGACTACGCCGCAACGCTCGGAGATAACGAGAAGGCCGCGCTTGGTTTGTCCGCAGGCATGACGATCAAGGGCATTGCCGAAGACGGCATGGCGCAGATGAGCGCGAAGTTCAAAGAGATGGGCTCAAGCGTTTATCTCGACGCGGAGAAGGTGAAAGAGAGCAATAAGGTGTTGTGAGGAGCGCTGAACCTTCCTTCCCGTATTTAGGAGTGCACAGATTGCAACGCCATAACGTAGTGATTCCAACGGACGATGGTGGAGTCGAAATTTATCTCTCAAGGAATGGCTAAGACGGCATCCTGAGGAGATTCCTGCCGGCTTCGATCCTCGTTCCAGCACCTCGCATCAACTAAGAAGTGCCTTGAAGCGATCGGGGTGGAGTATGCAAGAAACTCCAACGGAGATTAGATTAATTCGGCCGGGCGCACCTATAACATCGGATTTTGTCGAAGAAATTCTTGGCTCGGGTAGCAGTGTTGAGAACGATGATGGCGATACCGACCCATTTTTTTCGCTAGAGTATCAGCTACGAGACTTTCTGGCGTCTAATATCGGTACAATAAAAATAGAGGATAGTCGTTTGCGACTATACGAAGACGCTACTGGTCGTGGAGGCGTCGAGTTTCCTTCTGGGGTCGGCCCCATCGATATCTTAGCTGTGGATCAACGTGGTGCATTTTTTGTTTTTGAGCTAAAGAGAGCACACAGTCCGGACAAAGCAATTGGCCAAGTTGCGAGGTATATGGGCTGGCTTAAGCAAACTATCGCCAAGGATAAGCCGGTAAAAGGCGTGATAGTGGCTAAATCGATAAGTGAAAATTTGCGGTATGCCGCCTCAATCGTTCCGCAGGTGCATTTATTTGAGTATCAGGTCGCCTTTAGTTTGCGATCGGCGCATGAAATTTCCGTCCCGTAGGGTCTACAACGCCGCGTGAACCTCCTCGCGATTCATGCGACAAATGCGGGGATTGTCAGTATCGCGAGGGAAGAGAATCATGACGCCGTTTCGGGCGATTGCCCTGTTGTCCGCCGCAGCCTTCGGCATGTCCCTCGCGTCCGCCGCCGCTCAAGACAAGACGTCTCCCTCCCCACTCGTCGAAAAGCTCAACGCCTATGTCGGCTGCATCAACCGCCTCTCGGAGAGGTCGTATGAGTCGCGCAACCGTTACTTCTCATGGGCGAAGAAGACCGGGCCGACCGGCAAGGAGCGGATCATCTACGGCACCTACACCATCTACGACACGACGGATTGCAAGAAGAATGTCGAGAAGGCCAACGCGGCGGAGCCGCACGATGCCGAACTCGAATCTGCTGCTTCCGCTTACGCCGAAGCCGTCGGCAAGCTCGAACCGCTGTTGAAGGAGGCCGACGAGTATTACGAGCAGGAGAACTACAAGGACGACAAGATGGCCAAGGGCAAGGAGATGCATCCGCGCCTTGTCGCAGCGTGGGACGCATTCGCGAGCGCCGACAAAAAGCTGCGCGCCGGTGTCGAGGCCATCAAAGACAAGCAGGCGGCGGAACAGCTCGCCGCGATCGAAGCGAAGGAAGGCCGCAAAACGCACTATTACGTCGAGGCGCTGATGGTCCAGGCCAAGCGCCTGTTGCGCGTGGAAAACACCGACAAGCCCGACATCGCCGCGATCACGCAGGCACTGACCGAGTATGAGACCACGGTGAAAGCAGCCGAAGAAGCATCGGGCAAGGACGGCGATGCGAAACTCGGCTCGTTCTTCGTCAGCAGCGCCAAATCATATCTGACCTCGGCGAAGCAACTGATGCGCCGCATCCGTGACAAGGTGCCCTACAGTCAGGGCGACCGCATGATGCTCGGTGGCGGTGGCGGCTGGATGGTCGAGGGCTCACCACCGCGGCTGCTCCGCGATTACAACCAGTTGATCGAGGGTTATAACCGCGGCGCTCATATTTAGCGCGGGCTCGCTGCGCGAGCGGGACCACTACTTCATAGAGATCGCAAGGCCGGAGAGATCGGCGTTGGCCATCAGGCCGACCTGACGGCCGGAAAGCTCCAGCACCGCGCCCTTCTGGTTGCTCAACACGATGGCGCGGGCGCCGCCGCCGATCGCCAGTCCCGCGCCCGCCGCGCCGTAAACGCCGGCGACATCGGACGGCCGGCTGATGCGGCTGACCTGGCCGCGCAGCACGGTCTTCGATCCGCCGAACACCAGGCCATAATCCAATCCGCCGACCGAAAGCGGATATCGCCGTCCGTGGAAGGTGAGCGTACCGCCGCCGGCGGAGGCGCCGATGATCCAGCCGCCCTTGTAGATGGTCAGCGTCACCGTGCCGCTGTCAGCGCTGGCAGAAGAGGACAGGCCGAAGCACACGGCCAGCGCGAGCAAGGCGGCGCGAAACAGCGACGATGACGACATGCGGAAGTCTCCTGAGCGTGAGAAGGCGGGAGGCGATTCGGAACTGTCGCAAGCGTAAGAGGCAGTCGAGGCGGGTGCAATCCTGCACGTCGCTCGCAGCAGGAACTGATCCGTTCGCGGGCCAACCGAGCGAATCGGCTCCGTCCCCGCTGAGCACGTCGCAATCGGCAATTGCGACGGCAGGAAACACACTTCGCGTTAGCATCGCTTCAGACTTAACATTCAACTGTTACGCGCATTTTGGCGCAGGATCGGTAGTTTTCCCGTTGTTTTATGAGGAATTCCGACGAATGCAGGATTGTTAATGTTCTGGTAACCATATCATAACAGCCTTGTCGCCGGGATGGGGGTCTCAATCCGCCGGCTGGACGCCAGCCGCACTTCGGGGAGGGACCGATGAACCAGGAATTCCAGATCAAAGACCAGTGTTCGATACAGGATCAGGCTGCGCTCACGCCAGACGCAGTGGTTCCGCTGCTGGTCGGCTCCACGGTCGACGAAATCGAACGGGAGCTCGTGCTACAAACGCTGGCACGTTGCGACGGCAACCGCACCCGCGCAGCAAGAGTACTGGGCGTATCGGTACGTACGCTGCGCAACAAGATTCGGCAGTACACGACCATGGGACTCGACGTGCCCGATCACGGCTAACCTTGGCGGAATGATAGACGCGTCCGATTGCGAACGCCGCATCAAATCGGACTTTCGAGACACACCGGCTTGCCGTTGCGCGCGCCCCCTCCTATGAACGAAACATCACGTTCCGTCTCGCGCACGCTCAGCCTGCGCTTCGACCAGGCGCCTTTTTTCATGACATCGACACCGACACCTCCGAAAGCCAACCGCCGCTCACATAGCTATACGCACCACGGCATCGCCCTGACGGATGACTACGCCTGGCTGAAAGATGCGAACTGGCAGCAGGTGCTTCGCGAACCTTCGTTGCTTGTGCCGGAGATCCGCGCCCACCTCGAGGCTGAGAATGCCTATTCGAACGCCGTGCTGGCGCAGACCGAGCCGTTGCAAAAGCAACTCGTCGCCGAAATGCGCGGCCGCATCAAAGAGGACGATTCCACTGTCCCCTCCCCCGACGGGCCATTTGCCTATTTCACAAAATACCGGGAGGGCGGCCAGCACCGGATGATCGGCCGGCAGCCGCGCCACGGCGGCGACGCCCGTTTTCTTATCGATGGCGATGCGCTTGCAGAAAACAAAAAATTTTTTCAGCTTGGCGAAGCCCGTCATTCTCCGGATCATCGCCTGGAAGCGTGGAGCGCCGACGATCGCGGCTCGGAATATTTTACGATCCGTATCCGCGACTGGGACAGCGGCGCCGATCTCGCCGATGTCATCGAGGAAACTGACGGCGGCGTGGTATGGAGCACGGACTCACGCGCGTTCTATTACGTCAAGCTCGACGACAACCATCGTCCGATGCAGGTCTACCGCCACCAGCTCGGGACACCGCAATCCGATGACGTGCTGATTTACGAAGAACAGGACATCGGCTGGTTCACGCATATTCATGAGAGCACGAGCGGCCGCTTCTGCGTGATCGCCGGCGGCGATCATGAAACGTCCGAACAGCGGTTGATCGATCTCGCCGCGCCCGAGGCCACACCGCGCGTGATCGCAGTGCGCGAGGTCGGCGTGCAGTATTCCGTCGCCGATCGCAACGACGAACTGTTCATCCTCACAAACGCCGACGGCGCGATTGACTTCAAGATCATGACCGCGCCGCTCTCAGAGCCGGACCGCGCGAACTGGCGCGACCTGATCCCGTATTGTCCCGGAACCTATGTGCTCGATCTCGAACTTTATTCCGGCCACATGGTCCGGCTCGAGCGCGCCAGCGCGTTGCCGTCGATCGTCGTCCGCGATCTCGCGACCGGAAATGAGCACGCAATCGCCTTCGACGAGGCTGCCTATTCGCTCGATACCCATGGCGGCTACGAGTTCGACACCACAACCTTGCGCTTCAGCTATTCGTCGATGACGACGCCTTCCGAGGTGTTCGATTACGACATGGCGAGCCGCTCGCGAACCTTACGCAAGCGCCAGGAGATTCCGTCAGGGCACGATCCAGCGGACTATGTCACCACCCGCATCATGGCCAAGGCGAACGATGGCGCCGAAGTGCCGGTCTCGATCCTGCATCGCAAGGATTTCGCGCAGGATGGCCGCGCGCCGCTACTGCTCTACGGCTACGGCTCCTATGGTCACGCCATGCCCGCTTCGTTCTCGGCCAACCGGCTGTCGCTGGTTGACCGCGGTTTCGTCTATGCCATCGCGCACATCCGCGGCGGCGCGGACAAGGGCTGGGGCTGGTATCTCGACGGCAAGCGCGAGAAGAAAACCAACAGCTTCGACGATTTCGCCGCCTGTGCTCGCGCGGTGATCGCGGCGAACTATACGTCAGCCAAAAACATCGTCGGCCACGGCGGCAGCGCCGGGGGCATGCTGATGGGCGCGGTCGCCAACCGCGCAGGCGAGTTGTTCGCCGGCCTCGTCGCGGAAGTGCCGTTCGTCGACGTGCTCAACACCATGCTCGACGACACGCTGCCGCTGACCCCGCCGGAATGGCCGGAATGGGGCAACCCCATCGTGAGCGAGAAAGATTTCCGCACGATCCTGTCCTATTCGCCTTACGAGAACGTCGCGGCGAAGGACTATCCGGCGATTCTCGCTATGGGCGGGCTGACCGATCCGCGCGTCACCTATTGGGAGCCGGCGAAATGGATCGCAAGGTTGCGCGCCACCATGACCTCAGGCGGGCCTGTTCTGTTGCGAACTAACATGGGCGCGGGACATGGCGGCGCATCCGGCCGCTTTAACCGGCTCGACGAGATCGCCCTCGCCTACGCCTTCGCTCTGTGGGCGGTGAAGCACGATCCGGCTGGCTAGCTAACGAGAGCTATTGTCTGGGAACCTCTTCGCGTGAGGAACGCCTCGATCAGAATCGTAAAGGTCCGCTTCAAGATCCCTCAAGCGGAAAAGCTCTTGCGCATCCATAGAAATGCAAAAAGCCGGCGCGCAACGACGCCGACTTTTGCGATGGAGAACCGAATGAGGATCAGTCGTGATCCATTTCGCCGATGTGCTTCTGCGAATAGAGCTCGACGCCGATCTTCTTGATGAGATCGATCTGGGTTTCGAGGAAGTCGATATGGCTTTCCTCGTCCTTCATCAGCTTCTCGAAGATGTCGCGGGTGACGTAGTCCTTCACCGCGTGGCAATGCGTCGCCGCCTCTTCGTAGAGAGCACGGGCCGAATACTCCGCCTTGAGATCGCAATCCATCACCTCGCCGACGTTCTGGCCGATGTGCAGGGGATCAAGCACCTGCATGTTCGGGAAGCCGTCGAGGAAGATGATGCGGTCGATCAACTTGTCGGCATGCTCCATTTCCTCGATGGACTCCGCGCGCCATTTTTTCGCGAGATCCTTGATGCCCCAGTTATCCAGCAGCCGGTAATGCAACCAATACTGGTTGACCGCCGTTAGTTCGTGGCGGAGCGCTTTGTTCAGGTAGTCGATAACCTTCGGGTCGCCCTTCATGAAGCAGCTCCTGTTGTCTGTGCCTTAAGGCCGGCGGCCGACTATCGCCGGCTTTCACCTGATTTAGAATAATTCTAAATGAGATTCGGCCGCGCGACAACCCCCAAAAATGCTGGGCTGCTATCCAAATGCCGCTATCCAGAAGGTCAAAGAGTGATTTCGGTGTGAGTTTGTTTGGCTTCTGCTTCCATCGCAGAGTGGGGACACCCGTCGCAACATCGCCGGGCGCAGGCGCCGAGCGCTTCCTTGATGATGGTCCTGATCGTCCGGGCACACCGTCCGCATTCCGCGCTGCATCCGAGACATCCGTAAACCTGCTTCGGCGAGCGACGCAGGTCGTCTGTTCCCGTCACGGCTGAGCGGACGTCTTGATCGGTTAGTACGTTACAAGAACACACAATCATGAAACGGTACCCAATTGCCACACGCGAACGGGCCGATATTGTTGGACCGCCTCGCGAAACGCAAAGGGAAAACCCGCTATTTCAAACTATTCCAAGTTGCCCGAAAAGCCGCCGCGGGCGGCAGCTCCGGAATTACCATAACATATTGATATTCATCATTTAATCGTCACACTTGGGTCCGTATCGTGGCGGGATTCAGTTACTTCGTTCATTGATCGTTCAAACCGGCTGTGGGAATCTTCGTTCGACAGACGCACTGCGGTATCGATTGATGAGAAAGGTGAAGCCATGAAAAGAACATTGGTGGCATTGGCGACGATTGCCATGGTCGCAGCGGTGGCCGCACCTCAAGCAGCCAAGGCCGGCGGCGGCGGCATCGCGGCAGGGGTCGCCGGCGGACTGATCGGCGGCGCGATCGTCGGCGGAGCGCTGGCCGGTCCGGGATATTATGGCCCCGGTTATTATGGCGGCCCGGGATACTATGGACCCGGCTACGGCTATTACGGTCCGGGATATGTCGCAACCCCCGGCTGCTATTGGCAAAGGCAGCGTTTTTGGGATGGCTACGGTTGGCGGCTCCGGAATGTTCGGGTGTGCGGCTGATCCCATCTGATGAACGGCTCCGGTTCATATTATTGGTGTTTTTCCGGAATGCCGCGCGCGATAACCTGAAAAAGCCGCTTTTTCCAGCGACCGACCTGCGAAGGTTGACCGGGTGAAACAGCCGGCTTGAACCACGGCATTGCGAGTAACCTTGAACCCTGCGCCGACCGCGGCGCGACCCCCCAGGAGAGATTCGAAAGATGAAGAAAACAGTTTTTGCCATTCTCGCGGCTGTCACGGTTGCGGCCGGTTCAGTAGCGACGGCTCCGCAGGCAGAGGCTCGCGATGGGGGAGCGGTGGCAGCCGGCGTGCTCGGCGGTCTGGCGGCCGGCGCCATTATCGGCGGCGCAATTGCGAACAGTCCTCCGGCCTACGCCGCACCGGCTCCAGTCTACGCCGCGCCTCCACCGGCCTATGTGGACGGGCCGCCGTGCCAAATGGTGCGGGAGAGGTTCTGGGACGGATATGGCTGGCGTTTCCGTCGCGTCCAGGTGTGCGACTGATCCGATTGTTCGGATAATCCGATCTGAGAAACCCGGCGGCGCGGCCGGGTTTCCGTTGGTGACGCGATGATTTCAGCGCGCCGCATTCATCGCGCGCAGCACCCCGTCACTGGGCCAGCAGTCCACCTTGAGGCCAGCGGACTTCTGATAAGCGCCGAGCGCCGCTCGCGTCAGCATCCCGGCCTTGCCGTCGATCTTGTCCTTGTACAAACCGAGCCGCGTCAAATGGCGCTGCATTGCCTCGACGTCGCGGCTGCGTAGTTGCGTCGAGGCCGACCACGGTGTCGCAAAAGGCAACGGACTGGTCATGCGGTCGGCGAGATGGCCGACGAACAGGACATAGAGATCGGAGAAATTGTATTCCTTGATGACGAAGTAGTTCGCCGTGGTCAGGAACGACGGGCCATGACTGCCCTCGGGTTGCAGCAACGACGCCGACTGTTCCCGCTCAACTGCGGTCAGCTTTTGTCCGCGCACTGGTAAGAACCCCTCGCGCAGCCATTTATCGATCGGCTTCCTCACCTCGGGCACGCCGTCCGTGCAATCGGCGTTCTCCGGTGCACGTACCTCGTAGGCCCAGCGCAGTCCCGGCTGCCAACCCTTGTTGACAAGTTGCTGCGCGGCCGAGGCCAGCGCATCGGGCACCGAGGACCAGATGTCGATGCGGCCGTCGCCATCAAAATCGACGCCATGCTTAGCAAGCTCGGACGGCAGGAACTGAGTCAGCCCGGTGGCCCCGCCCCACGACGCGCGGAAATTCTTGCGCGAGACAGCACCGCGCTGCAGCAACAGCAGTCCTTCGATGAATTCGTTACGATACTGATCCTTGCGGCGGCCGACATAGGCCTGGGTCGCCAGCACGCGCATCGCATCATAAGGCAGGGTGTAGCGACCGTAATCGGTTTCCCGGCCCCAGATCGCAAGGATGATGGTGGCGGGTACGCCGAAACGCTTTTCGATCGCGTCCAACGTCGATTCGTTTTTCCGCATCAGCCGCCGCCCTTCAGCCGCCAGCCCCGCGATGCTGCTCTCCTTGAGATAATCCGCCGGCACCTGAACGAATTCCGCCTGCGACGGCGCACCGGTCGCGGGCCGACCGGGCAGGATGAGGTCAGGCAGCTTATAGTCAGGCTCGAGTCCGGCTGTGACGGAATCGAACGTCGCGCGCGAAACGCCTGCCTGCTGCGCCTCCGGCCAGACCGCGGCAAGGAAACGCGTGAAGCCGTCGTCCGCCGCGTGCACCGGCGACACGACAGATCCAAGAGTGAGCGCCAACAGGATCACGATCCCGAGCGACGACCATCGCGAAATGCCTGCGGCGGTCACCGCCATGCTAATGCCTCGCCTCGCCGTTCGATACATTCCCCTCATTCGCGATACGATCCGCAAGCGCAATGCCGATTGCCGAAAAAATGAACACGACGTGGATGATAGTCTGCCACATCACGCCGGTTTGGGTATAGTTCACGGCGCGCTCGGTTCCAAGGTTTCCGGCCTCGATGAAGGTCCGCAAGAGATGGATCGACGAGATGCCGATGATCGCCATCGCGAGCTTGATCTTGAGAACGCTCGCGTTGACATGGCCGAGCCACTCCGGCTCGTCGGGATGGCCTTCGAGATTGAGCCGCGACACGAAGGTCTCGTAGCCGCCGACGATGACCATCACCAGAAGATTCGAGATCATCACCACGTCGATGAGGCCAAGCACCACCAGCATGATCTGCTGTTCGGAAAAGTCGAAGGAGTGCCCGATGAGATGCCACAGTTCTTTCAGAAACAGGACGACATAAACCCCTTGGGCAATGATCAGGCCAATATAAAGCGGAAGCTGAAGCCAGCGCGAGGAAAAGATCAACATCGGCAGCGGGCGAAGGGCAGTGAAAGCAGCCTTCGGGGCCGGAGATTCAGGCATCGGGGACATTATGGGTCTCGTTGTGACGGGAGAGCGTTTTATTCGATTCCCTGTGACAGAATCGAGACGTCCAGCCGCGACAAAATGCAACGCGAGCACTCCGGCCTGACTTGCTCAAAACCACGACCTATTTGATCGCGACCACGAAAATGCGTGGGAACCGCAGCAGCACCTTGCCGTCCGCCTGCAGCGGATAAGCGGCAGCGATCCGCGCGGAATATTCACGCAGGAACTCCTTCCTTTCCATCGGCTCCAGCGGACCGAGGAACGGCCGTAATCCCGTACCCTTGACCCATTCGACGATTGCCGTGGTGTCTTCAAGGATATGATTATAAATCGTGTGCCAGATCTCGATGCGTTCGCACAACGGCTGCAATGCGTCGTAATAAGCTCCGGGCCGCGCCAGCAGGTCTTTCGCCCGCGCGGCGTCCGCAAGTCTTTCTCGCCAAGGTCCCGAATGAGCCACCTCGCGCATCATCACATGACTTGGCTCATCAAGATTGTCGGGCATTTGCAGAGCTAACACGGCGCCTGCCGGAAGTACGCTCAACAGTCGCTGCAACTGAGACAGATGATCCGGCACCCACTGGAAGATCGCATTGGCAAACAGTAGGTCGGTGTTCGCCGGCGGGACCCAATGCGCGACGTTGGCTTCTATAAATGTGTGGCCTGGCAGCCGGTTGCGCGCCTGCCGCAGCATGTCAGCGGATGTATCGATCCCGATGATCTCGGTCTGCGGCCAGCGCTCGACCAGCAATTCGGTAGAATTACCGGGACCGCAGCCGATATCGACGGCCTTACGCGGCGCGTTAAGGGGAACCTGAGCTAACAGATCGCGGGATGGCCGCGTTCGCTCATCCTCGAATTTCAGATATTGCTGGGCGCTCCAATCGTCCATCGCGTCTACAGGTCCTCCTTTCGACATCAACCAAGATCGGCGATCAACGCCGATCACGGAGGGAAGATGTGCGTAGCGGAGAGTCCCGGCGATCGGCACTCCCCTCGGTCTGCTTTGACGGGATCTGCGGTCGAGACTCCAGCGAGCATGCAGCTTCCTTGTGTATAATATCGTGTGCGGCCGTTTGGTCGACCAGCGACAGACAATAAGCGGCGGCTTCCCCCAGATTGTCTGCGACCGCGTCGGCCTTGAGGTGGTCTTTCGTCATTCCGCTGTTGGTGCATCCCCAGCAACAAACGAGGATGCGCACCCGCGGCATCTTGCGGCGAAGCTTGCGCAGCAGATGACGCGTTTGCGCCGTGCCGCCGTCATCGAGCGTCGAGATGCACACGAGCATCACGCCCGAGGCGTCAAGCTGGAAGATCCCGCTCGGCGACGTCTCCTCTTTCCTGGCGGCTCGCGCCCCAAGACCGTGTTTCGACAAGATCTCAGCCAGAAACATCGCAGCCGCTTCGTCGAGATCGCTGCGCTGCGCGACGCAGAGCACCGGATGTTCGGCCTGCCATTCGGCCGGCAGTCCTTCGCGGATGATGAACGGCAGCTCCGGCATCGGTGTACCCGCCGTCACGTCCGCTGCATCAGTGGGGACTCCGTTCTTCGGCTGGCGACCCTCCATCGCGTCATCGAATTCCGAAGCCAGTCCGTCGATGACCTCGGCGACGCTATCCCTGATTGCGGCAAGGCGGTCTGGCGACAAGCGGTCGCGTTTAAGATCGGCCTGCGCCAGCATCAGGCCATTCAACGCGACGTTTTCATAATATTCGGCGAGCGAGCGCTCCTTCAAGAACTTCTCGGCCATCTCAACGGCCTCCGGCGGATCGTTGGCCAGCATGCGCTGATAGAATAGCTCCTGCGGCGACAGGGCCGGACGATCCCCCAGCAGAATGTCCAGAAACCTGAGTTGCTCGACATGGCGGCCAAGCACGACGAGGCAGATCGTCAGAGGGGTCGCGAGAACAAGTCCGATCGGTCCCCACAGCGCGGTCCAGAACGTCGCCGCGACCACGACGGCCACCGGCGACAATCCGCTGCTGTGTCCCACGAGCAAAGGCTCGACAGCCTGTCCGACCAGAAGCTCCGTCAGGAGAATGAGCGACCCGCTCCACAGCAACATCGACCAACCGGGATCGACCGCGATAGCCAGGGTCAGGGGAAAAAACGCCGCGATGAAAGGCCCGACATAGGGCACGAACCGCATGATCGCGGCCAGAATTCCCCAGAGGATGGCGCTGGGAACGCCGATCAACAGCAGTCCGGCGGCCACGATCACGCCGAATCCGGCGTTAAGCAGGACCTGCGTCAGGAAAAGACGGCTGAGGCGGCTGGCCGCGTCGTCGATCGCCGCGGTCGCGGACTGCAGATCATTCGATCCTGCGAGCTTGATGAAGCGGTTGCGTAGATCCTCTCGCTGGAACAGGATGAAGATCACGAATACGATCACGATGCCCACGGTTGCCAGCGGATGCAGCAACGGGCTGATGAGCGCCGATATATTCTCAAGGGCGGACTGCGGGGGCGAACGCACTTCGACCGGTATAGGCTCAACGTGATCGACCGCTTTGGACGACAGCGAACCCGCCGCTGACGGCACCGGCTGTGGTCCGCTGATTTCCTTGCCCAGACTCTGAAGAAGGTCCGCCGCGCGATCCAGCGGCCCTGTGGCCGTCAGCGCCCGCAGCGATTTGATCTTTTGCTGCATGGTTTGCTGGTACCGCGGCAGGCTCTCTGCGAGGCCTCTAACCTCCCTCACGATCAGGCCGCCGAGGGCGAAGATTGCGATAAAAGCAAGCAGCACCACTACGGGCACGCTCGCAGGGCGCGGGAAATGCCATCGCTCGAGAATGTCCACCAGCGGGGCGAGCACGAAGCTCAAGAGAACGGCCAGCACGATCGGAACGAAAATCTCGCGTCCCACATAGAGGCCGCAGATGACGAGCGCCGCGACGATGACCGCTGTGAGCGCCCGGTCACCGAAGCCTCCCCTCGCCACCAGCGGCGCTACCCTCGCGTCCAGATCCAGACTCACCGCCGATGACCCCGATATTCCTGCCATCAATGATCGGCGGGCCGATTTGGTTCCATGGTGTCTAGGCAAGCGGCGAACCGAGGCACCTTCCTCCTGCTCCATCACCTACCGCTTCAGTTTTTGTCTTTCACCCGGTGCGGGGCACAGCGAGTGGCTCCTTGCATTTCGTGTATATTATCATAATATACAAAAATGATCGATCTCGACCGAATCGCAGGGTTTGAATGGGACGATGGCAACCGCCGCAAAAACGCGGACAAACATGATGTGGGTCTAGCGGAAGCGGAAAGCATATTTTTCAACAACCCGCTGATCGTTGCCGAGGACGAAAAGCACAGCCGAAGCGAACAGCGCTTCAACGCGCTTGGACAAACGATGGAACAACGTCTGCTGTACGTCACGTTCACGTTGAGGAGTAGCGGAACGCTGATCCGTGTGATCTCGGCACGCGACATGAATCGAAAGGAGCGGAAAATATATGAGCAAGCGTAAGCCTATTCCCGCCTTCAAGAGCGAAGCCGAGGAACGCAAATTCTGGGAAACGCACGACTCCACCGACTATGTCGACTGGAGCACGGCACAGCGTGTGCGCTTCCCGAACCTGAAGCCATCAACGACGGCGATCTCACTGCGCCTGCCAGTCAGCCTGCTCGAGCAGATCAAGATCGCCGCCAACAAGCGCGACGTGCCCTATCAGTCGCTGATCAAGATGTGGCTCGCGGAGAAGGTGAGTTAGGCGATTATTCCGATGGAATGGATATTACCATTAATAGCTGGCTTGCGAATTGTTCGGATCGAAAGACGTCGCGAGATACGCGCAAGCGATAGTGAATACCAACAATGGTCCCGTGAGCAGCGCAATGAAGCTTTCAAAAATCTCCTTCAAGCGATGAAGGCAGATCTTGGATCCGGATAGATAATATCCGGCGTGATTATAAAGGCAGCTTAGATTATTTCACCGTCATTGCGAGCGAAGCGAAGCAATCCAGAAACGGCAACTTGAAGAACTGGATTATTTCGTCAGCTTACGCCTCCTCGCAACAACGCCAATGTAATTAGAGCTTGTTCCGCCTAAAGCCTCACCGCGTCAGCTTCTTATATTTCACGCGGTGCGGGATGATGCTGTCCTGACCGAGCCGCCGCATCTTGTCCTTCTCGTAATCCTGGAAGTTGCCCTCGAACCATTCGACATGGCTGTCGCCTTCGAAGGCAAGGATATGCGTGGCGATGCGATCGAGAAACCAGCGGTCGTGGCTGATGATGACGGCGCAGCCAGCAAAATCCTCGAGCGCCTCTTCCAGCGCGCGCAGCGTATCGACGTCGAGATCGTTGGTCGGCTCGTCGAGCAGCAGCACGTTGGCGCCGGACTTCAGCATCTTGGCCAGATGCACGCGGTTACGCTCGCCGCCCGACAAACTGCCTACCTTCTTCTGCTGATCCGCGCCCTTGAAATTGAATGACGAGCAGTAGCCGCGCGAGTTCACCTCGCGCTTGCCGAGCAGGATCTGTTCGTTCCCTCCGGAGATCTCCTCCCAGACGTTCTTCTTCGCGTCGAGGCTATCGCGCGACTGGTCGACGTAACCAAGATGCACGCTCTCGCCGATGGTGATGGTACCCTTGTCCGGCGTCTCCTGCTTGGTGATCATCCGGAACAGCGTGGTTTTGCCGGCGCCGTTGGCGCCGATCACGCCGACAATGCCTCCGGGCGGCAGCTTGAAGGTCAGATCGTCGATCAGTTCGCGGTCGCCAAACCCTTTGCTCAGGCCCTCGAAATCGACCACGTTCTGGCCGAGACGCTCGGCGACGGGAATGGTGATCTGCGCCGTCTGGCTCTGCTTCTCGCTGGCCTGCTTGAGCAGATCCTCGTAGCGCTGGTAGCGCGCCTTGGATTTCGCCTGCCGCGCCTTGGGCGAGGCGGCGATCCATTCCTGCTCGCGCGCCAGCGTCTTCTGATGCGCGGCGTCTTCGCGGCCTTCCTGTTCGAGACGCTTCTGCTTCTGCTTCAGCCACGCCGAATAGTTACCCTCGTAGGGAATACCCTTGCCGCGATCGAGTTCGAGGATCCATCCCGTCACGTTGTCGAGGAAATAGCGGTCGTGGGTGACGATCAGGATCGCGCCCGGATAATTGCGCAAATGACTTTCGAGCCACGACACCGACTCAGCATCGAGATGGTTGGTCGGTTCATCCAGCAGCAAGAGGTCCGGCTGGTCGAGCAGCAGCTTGCATAGCGCGACGCGGCGGCGCTCGCCGCCGGAGAGTTTCGTCACGTCGGCATCATCGGGAGGGCAGCGCAGTGCGTCCATCGCCTGATTGACCTTGCTGTCGAGATCCCACAACCCCGCAGCCTCGATCTCATCCTGCAGCCTGGTCATCTCGTCGGCGGTTTCGTCGGAGTAGTTCATCGCCAGTTCGTTGTAGCGATCGAGGATCGCCTTCTGCTTGGCGACGCCCTCCATGACGTTTTCGCGCACGGTCTTGGCTGGATCGAGCTGCGGCTCCTGCTCAAGATAACCGACGCGGGCACCTTCCGCGACCCAGGCCTCGCCCGTGTAGTCCTTGTCGAGCCCCGCCATGATCTTCAGCAGCGTCGATTTACCCGAGCCGTTGACACCGAGCACGCCGATCTTGGCGTCCGGATAGAACGACAGGTGGATGTTATCCAGCACCTTCCGGTTCGGCGGATAAGTTTTGGACAAGCCCTGCATGAAGTAGATGAACTGGCGCGCCATCGTGATCCCTGAAAGCGTGATTCCTAAAGGTGATTCCTGAAAGCGTCGCGGCGGTGTTCAGACGTTCTCTCCCGCCTTGCGGCGAAATCGTCAGGAACCTCTGAACCAGGCCACGCGCCGACCGAAGGTTGTACGCCTCTTTTGAATCCACGTCGCTGATAGGCCGCAGGGGCCGAACTTCGGGATTCAGGAGGCGCCGTTTTCTGGAAAGTTTACTGCCGCTGATGTAGCCGCGCGGTGGCGAAAGGGCAACCTTGCCTTAACCACGCAGAAAGGTTGACGGAAGGAATACTCCGTTTCGTCTCATTCGAACCGCCTTTTAATTAAATCCGTGAAGGATAGCGAGACCAGCGCCATCGTCGGCCTCCCAACAGGAAGCTTGCGACCCAACAAGGCAGTAACACCATGGCGACCAGCGTATCGGCGTCAGCGTCCAACCGGACCGAAAGACAGGATCATCCGCGCGGAGGACTTCACGGCATTCGCGCGTTATGGCGCGAATTCACCGCGATCGCGTTCAGCTCCTACCGGCCCGAACTGCATTACATGCGCGGACCCGGACCCGCGTGGCGTGCCAAGCACGGCGAGCGAGCGCCCAATGACTAGGCCGCGCATCCGCAGTTGGCATCACGCAACATCGCATATGACCGCGTCGATCGCCGAAGCGAAGACGAGGGAACGTTCGATCGCCGATCCCCGACCGAATACCTTCTCGCAGAAAGCCCTGCATCTCAATCATCCGCTACGAAGGCGCGATAGGCACTTAAGAACGCCTCATCCCGGCTGCGAGATCACGCCGAACTACGGACATTATTACATCGAGATGGTCGGGAATATCGCCGCGTGGCTCAAGGGCGCACGGGTACGCGCGCTGCGGTGAGTTAAGGTGAGTTAAAAGTGTTTCGAGCGAAGCATGTCCTCGGACTTGACCCGAGGATGGAATGGGTTCGCATGAAGAAAACACGTCAGATCAAAATCATAGAGTCACGCTTCTAACTCTGTCAGAAGCGGAAGGCTCTAAGAGAGCCGCGCAGAAAAACCGTTACGCAGGCGCGGCTTAAGCGCTGCGCCTATCGGATCGTAACCGGCGCCGGCAGCGGCGGCACCGAGGTTGGCTGGGTTCCGGGCAAGCTCGCTGTCTGCGGCGGCTGCGGAGTCGGCGCCGCGCTCGATCCCGGAGCCGGCTGGGTGGAGGCCGTCGTATCGGTGTGCGGTGGACCGCCGGGCAGCACGACAACCCGCGTGCCGACCTTCACACGATCAAAGAGATCCGACACATCCTCGTTGAGCATACCGATGCAACCTGACGAGACAAACTTGCCGATCGTCGAAGGCTGATTGGTGCCATGGATGCGAAATACTGTCGAACCGAGATACATGGCGCGCGCGCCCAACGGATTGCCCGGACCGCCTGCCATGAAGCGCGGCAGATAAGGCTGACGTTCGATCATTTCGGTCGGCGGATGCCAGTCCGGCCACTCAGCCTTGCGGCTGATCTTCTGCACGCCGGCCCAGGTGAAGCCGTCGCGGCCAACGCGCACGCCATAGCGGATCGCGCGATTATTACCGAGTATGTAATACAGATGCGTATTTGACGTATCGACCACGATGGTGCCCGCCGGCTCTTTGGTGGCGAACGTGACTTCCTTGCGGCGCAGTCTCGGCGCCAGCTGTTTCTCACCGCCCTGATCAGCCTCCGGCTGCTCGTCCGGCGGCAGCGCCGACATTGGGGCCGGCCTACCGTCCGCACCCACCGGAGCCGGCGGCGTGAGGCCGTCAGTCGCTCCGCCGGTCGAAGCGACCGTTTCCGGCATACGCGTCGGAGCTTGATACTGTGGGGGGCCGGGCTGCCCGTAACGAGGATCCTCGGGCGACATCACCGGGCCTGGCGGAAGGTCGCGAGTCGAATAGACCGGCGTGGAACTGGAGCGACCGTAACGTGGATCATCCGGCGACATCACGGGGCCAGGCGGTGTCAACGCCGCGGAATTGTCGCGCTGCGCCGATTGGTCGTCAACCGGATCGAAACTGGGAACCGCATCGGCTCCTCTTTGACGGTCGTCTTCGTCCGGATAAGCGGAGGGCGGCGTGGAATAGATCGGGCTCGGCGGGGGCGGGTATCCCTGCGCCGAGGCTAACGAGGTTCCCGCTGCGCCAGCTACGATCGCCGCAAAAACCGTCAGAATGCGTTTGATCATCATCGCCCTTGTATAAATCCAACAAGACACCGGATCGTTAACGGCCACATCGCGCAGGATAGCGGCGCATTCAAGACGATTCAGACAAAAGCCTCCCCGATTCGGTCATAATTCCAGATCGTGGCGAACCGTGTCCTCCAGGCCTCACCATTTCCTGCAAACTTTCGACGGGCGATTGTTGCGGTGGATTTTTGGAGCGCGCGACCGCGTCCCTTGCGGTATTCTCGATAGGCCCTGATTCGGTGGATCTGCCGGTACAACCTGTCGATCAGGCGTGTGTTCAATCGCGTTCTGATGGCCCGATCACCGTCGTAGACGCGCGGGGAAGGCGCAACCACACCCATGCTACCCGGCTTTCGTTCCCTATTCGTTGCGGTCACGCTGGCGATCTCAATGCTGATCTTCGGCTTGGGGGCCGCAGCTTTGCTGCGAGCAACCCACGAAGAGTTCGCAAGTCTGCCTCTCAAGCCGATGCCCGAAATCACGTTTGGATCAAAAGAAACCGAACAGCCCACGTTGGCCGTGCTGCAGGTCGATACACCCGCCGCCAAACCTGCAACCCCGGAATCAAACCAGGCCGACGCACAGCACACGGTGACGCCTTTATCGGATGCGCAGCCGGAATCCGGGGCCGATACGCCTCCTGCCACGGACGCACCTTCTGCTCCGGCCGATACTGACGAGCCGGCAGCTTCTCCATCACGATCGGAGCCCGTCCCCGCGATAGCGGACACGACACCTCCCGCCAATACCGCTGCGCCAGAACTATCGGAGCCAGCGCGAGGCAGCGAGACGGCAGACGAGGCAGACGAGGCCGTCAAACCCGCGGTCGCGAAAAGCGACGCATCCTCAACAGACGGAAAAACATCCGGTGTCACGGAAACGATGACATCGCCGTTCGGAGAGCATTCCAAGCCACCCCTGCCGGCAAGCCGTCCTGTACAGAAAACGCAGGTCGTCGATCCGGCGACGCCCACCACCAAACGATCGTCCACGAAACCACGGCGTGCTGCTAAGAAACATCACCATCGCAGTGTGATCCGGCAGTCAGATCGTTCATCGCAACCCATGCTTTCGGGGTCGCCGCTCGAATTGGAGTGAGCCTGTTCAGGCAGGTCCGGTAGCGATCGGCGGACCCTCACTCAATCCCCACTCCGACCATGATCCGTCGTAGAGCGCCGAGCCCCGCACCCCGAGGCGGTAGAGCGCAAGCGTCAGCACCGCGGCCGAAACCCCCGAGCCGCAGGTGGTGACGACGGGCTTTGCCAAATCCACCCCGACGCGAGTAAACGCGGCACGAATATCGTCCAGCGGCTTCATAGCGCCGGTCCCAGGATCGAACAGCTCGTTGTACGGCAGGTTGCGGCTGCCGGGAATGTGACCCGAACGCAGCCCGGCTCTCGGCTCCGCTACGGCGCCGGTGAAGCGACCAGCCGCGCGCGCATCGACAAGCTGCTCGCGACCCGACGACAGGTTGCTCACGAGCTGAGCTTGACCGCGCACATAAAGCGGATCGAAGGTCGCGTTGAAATGGCCCGGCTTCGGCGAAACTTTACCGGACTCGACCGGGCGGTTTTCCGCGCGCCATTTTTTCAGGCCGCCGTCAAGTACCCGGACATCGGCGTGACCGAACGACAGGAACATCCACCACACCCGCGGCGCGGCAACCCAGCCTCCAAAGTCATAAACAACGACTGTATCTTTCGAGGAAACCCCCAGCGCGCCGACATCACGCGCGAACTGCGCAGCATCCGGATACATATGCGGAAGTGGCGACGCACGATCCGATACGGCATCGACATCGAAGAACACCGCGCCGGGAATGTGCGTGGCGTGAAAATCATCGACAGCCAGCGGTAGCACGCCGGGCATCTTGAACGAGGCATCGATGACCTTGACGTCACCAAGATGCGCGGCCAGCCATTCGGTGGAGACAAGAGGATCGTCGAGAATGGAGATCATTGTAATGCTCATTATATTCCCGCGCCGCAGTCGCTCACTCGGCGGGACGGCCGGGACTATCGACGCTTTTCATTGAGTTCGTAGGTGAGATGCGCCTTCACCTTCGGCCACTCTCCGGGAAGGATGCTGTAGACGACGGTGTCCCGCACCGTCACGTTTGGCGACATCTGACGATCGCGCAGGGTACCCTCCTGTTTGGCGCCGAGCCGCTCGATGCCACGCCGGCTGACATGATTGAAAACGTGAGTACGGAATTCCACGGCGATGCAGTTCAGCTTTTCGAACGCGTGAGTGAGCAGCAGCAGCTTGCACTGGGTATTGACTGCGGTGCGCTGGACGCGCTTCGCATACCAGGTCGAGCCGATCTCGACGCGACAGCTCGCAGAGTCGACGTTCATGTAGGTCGTCATACCGGCGATTCGTCCCTCGGCATCCCGCACCGTAAAGGGCAGCATGGTTCCGGCTGCTTGCAGCGAGAGCCGCCGCTCGATCTCGGCCCCCATTTTCTCCGGCGCCGGAACGAAAGTGTACCAGATCTTCCAGATCTCGCCGTCTTTGACCGCGTCAACAAGGGCTTCGCGGTGATCTTGCGACAACGGCTCGAGCCGCGCATGAGGTCCTTCGAGCGTGACCGGCTGCAGCCAGGGCATGGTGTACTCCGTTCCTTTACAGCCATTTGTGCGATCGAGACAAAATTTGCAAAAGCAATTTGCCTGACTTCACTCTGAGTAATTGATCCTCAGCGCTCTCCCGCGGTCATGATGGCCGAGTCGAAATAGGAGAGCAGCATGGAACCGCTTTTTGTTGGTCTGGACGTGTCGAAGGACGAGACGGCGATTTGTGTTCGCACGCACAACGGGATTATCCAGGCGGCATTCAAGAAGCCGACCGACCCCGACATGATACATCGTGCCTTGATCGGTAACCTGCAGCACATACGGTGTGTTGTTCTGGAAACGGGCCGGATGGCGAACTGGTTGTATAGTGAGCTTAGCCAGCGCGGCCTGCCAATGGTTTGCATCGATGCACGCCAGGCCCATGCCGTGCTGAGCCAGATGCACAACAAAACCGATGAGAATGATGCCGCCATGCTGGCGGAGCTCGCTCGTACAGGCTTCTACAAACGTATCGAGGTTAAAAGCCGGGTTGCCCAGGAACGCAGAGCCTTGCTGCGAGCGCGGGAGGTTGCGATCAAATCGCGAATGAATATGGAGAATACGATTAGGGGCCTGCTGGCCACCTTCGGGATCTGTCTTCCCAAGCAT